>JAISFM010000144.1 GCA_031263605.1 Clostridiales bacterium
CGCAGAGTTAAATATTTGCCCTATCCCCCACGCTATTAAAAAACATTGCTTATGTCTTTTCTTAATTTGCCGAACCTTCTAAAATGGCGAATTTTTTTACTTGTAAAATTCAATTTGCAAAATTTAATATTTGTGTTATAATATCTATATGAATATGAAAAAGTTCTTATGGAAAATAATTTGCGCGGCGGTTTGTTTGACGATTGTCGCGGGCTTTGGCGCGGGTTGCGGAATTGCCGGCAGTATAAGCGGTAAAATTAAGATTAGCCGCGACATGTTTGAAAATTATGTCGCGCCGATTACGGACGCCGTTTCCGTCGGCATCGCCAAGAGCGATAAAAACAGTGCGGATGCCGACGACGCCAAGCAAACGTCAAAGAGTTTTTTTGTAACGTTCGATGAAAACGGCGATATTGAACGCGTCGTATTCCGCGCGAAAAAGCAAAACGGCGAGGAACAAACGATTTCCCAAGAGAACATAAACGGCGAGATCGACAAAATGTATGTGTCGGGCGAGTTTGTGTTTATCCGTTATAGCAAGTTCGTTTCCTCCGGCGGCGGCGACCCGCGCGACATCGACCCGGATTACGACAAGAAAGATTACGCCTGCGATTCGGATCGGCAAAGTTTTGCGGTTCATAAATCGACCGGCAAGGTCTATTCCCTATCCGCCCTGAACGCGTCGGTTTTAAATATCGAGGACGGGAATATCGTATTAGTCTGTACCGAACAGACTAATACGTCCTTACTAAACACATATTATTCGCTTTCGGTCTCGGATGGAAATCTTGTCTTTACGGATATTGTGCCGAATAAGAACATCTATATTTCCAAGGTGCATGTTGATAAGTTCGGGCATGTATTTGTCAAAAACGATAAATCGACGGAAGTGATCGGCGATTATATTTATTATATTTCCGATAATGTCGTAAAGGGCAGCGACGGATTTACGTATGAATATACGGATAATCTATGGGCTTATACTTTAAATTATTACAATGCCAACAAACAACTTGTCAAAGTGCCGAACGACAGAAAAGTTTATTTGGAAAAGGGTTACTACGGAAATTTAATGGTTGCGGGCAGGTATATTTTTACACTTGACTATTTTTTACACGTTTCATATGACGACGGCGACGGGCTGTACAAATCTTGGGGCAGTTTGTACCCTACATATTCTAATAGTTTGGTTGTTTCAAACGAATTGTTTTTACTTGCCGAAAATCAGGATTCGTCGCTTGCGCTCATATATTATAATTTATCAAGTATCAATACCCCGCCCACTGACTATGTGTGGTACGTCGGTAGCCCATATCTTTCCGACGTGCGTCCGGTTTTAACAGTGTCTAGCGCGCGCGTTCAAAACGACGTTATTTACGCCGTAGTCGAGTCCGTTATGGGACAAAAAACCTATGCCGTAACGATTGACGGGAACAAGGAAATCCACACCGAAATGCTGTCCGATATCGGATACGAGCGGTCCGTCATCACGATACAGGCGTTGAATTAGGTTTGCGGCAACTATATTGACGCAACCTTAACGCCGCGTCTACGCGGGCGACGCTAAAAACAAGATCCGTTAAGTCGCGCGGAAACCCCGTTTAATGTATAATATCCCGCCGCAAACCATGGCGCGGCGCAAAAACTATCCGTCGGCGAAAACCTTTAAATAATAGAACATGTCGGCGGCGGGGACGAATTTTTGGCGGTGGATATTTTTGATATCCACGGGTTTTTTAAGCGGTTCGGGCGATACTTGATAACGATAGAAATCGAAGCGCAATAAAACGTGGCTTACTTTGTCGGGCATTAAACAATCGTAATAAATCCAGTCGCCGCGCGTAATCAACTCGAAGTATTCCGTTTGGTAAACTTGATCGCCGAATTTGAGGTCAACCTTTCCTCTGCGTTCTAATCTTTTATTCATGTAATTTTGTCCCGTTTGTTGTTTTTTTATTGGAGTAGTTTTTTATTGGATCGGTATATCGGTTTCCACAGCGCAAAAGTTTTTGGAAAGGGTTTGGGGAAACCTTTTTGCAAAAAGGTTTCCCCAAAAAACTCCCCAAAAAATTCCTCAAAAAAAATCCCCCGAAACACTCCCCCGAAAAAATCAAATAGTAAACGTCTTTATTCTTTATACTTCTTTCTGGCCGCATAAACGGTATGCAGCACCTCGTGCGCCTTGTGGCTGTTCGGCGCGCCGAAGTAATCGTCATACAGAACTTTAACCACCGGATTTTCGTGCGACTTGCGAATCTTGTTCTTGGCGTCGCCCGCGTAGATCGGTTTGGCGCGGGTTTCGGGAATATCCATATAATTGAGTTGCACAGCGTTTTTGACCGGCTGGCCGCCGCCGTTGACGCAGCCGCCCGGGCAGGTCATAACCTCGATAAAATCGTAACGCGCCTTGCCCGCCTTAACGTCCTCCAAAACCGCTTTGGCGTTGGCGATGCCGCTGGCCGCGCAAACCCTGATTTCGCGGCCGCCCGCCTTGACGACGGCCTCCTTGATCCCCTTCGTGCCGCGCACCGCCTTGAAATCCACTTTTTCCAAGGGCTTGCCGTCCAAAATCTCGGCGACCGTGCGCAAAGCCGCCTCCATCACCCCGCCCGTCGCGCCGAAAATAAAGCCCGCGCCCGAAGCGACCCCCAGCGGCGTATCGAACCGCCCCTCGGGCAGACTGTTGAAATCGATGCCGCGGCGTTTGACCATGCGGGCGATTTCGCGGACGGTGAGCACCGCGTCGATATCGGGGATACCCGCCCCCGCCGCGCTTTGGCCGTCGCGCAGCCGCTCGAATTTTTTGGCGATGCAAGGCATCACGCCCACCGTGAAAATGTCCGCGGGGTTCAAACCGTTCTTTTCGGCGTAATAGGTCTTGACGACCGCGCCGAACATGGCCTGCGGCGATTTGCACGAGGAAATATTCTTGATAAATTCGGGGTAATAGGTCTCGACGTATTTGACCCAGCCGGGGCTGCAACTCGTGAACATCGGCAGCGCGCCGCCGTTCTTGATGCGGTTCAGCAACTCCGTGCCCTCCTCCATGATGGTGAGGTCGGCCGTCGCGTTGATGTCGAACACCTTATCGAAGCCCAGCATACGCAGCGCGGAGACCATTTTGCCCTCGACGTTGGAGCCGGCGGGAAGCCCGAATTCCTCGGCCAAGCCGATGCGCGTGGAAGGCGCGGTACCGCAGACGACCGTTTTTTGCGGGTCGCTCAACGCCGCCGAGACGACGCCGGAGTCGTCCCTTTCGGTCAAAGCCCCGGTGGGGCAAACGGTGATGCACTGGCCGCACGCGACGCAAGGCACGTCGTTGATGCCGCGCCCGAAAGCGCAGCCGATATGGGTTTTAAAGCCGCGCGCGTTCGCGCCGATGACGGCCACGTCCTGAACCTTGGCGCACATCGCCACGCAGCGGCGGCACAGGATACATTTGTTGTTGTCGCGCACGAGGTACGGCGAGGACGCGTCCGATTTGAACGCGTTGGTTTCGCCGCCGAATTTAGCCTCGTCGCAGCCCAAATCGCGCGATAATTTTTGCAGTTCGCAATTGGTGTTGCGCAAGCAGGAAAGGCATTTTTTGTCGTGGTCGGAGAGCAGCAGTTCCACGGTCGTTTTGCGGGATTTCAGAACCTTCGGCGTGTGGGTAAAGACTTCCATGTTTTCGGAGACGGGGAACACGCACGACGCGACGAGGCTGCGCGCGCCCTTGACCTCGACGACGCACACGCGGCACGCGCCGATTTCGTTCAGTTTGCGCATATAGCACAGCGTCGGAATGACGATGCCGACCGATTTAGCCGCGTCCAAAATAGTCGTCCCGTCGGGGACGGCGACGGCGGTGCCGTTGATTTTCAAGTTGATTGTTTTTTCCATTTTTCTTTTTATTCCTTGGGGAAACTTTTTGTAAAAAGTTTCCCCAGCCCTTTCAAAAACTTTTATGCAATTTATATATGTAAGAGTATCCGGCCGCAAGCCGATAACCTGCTTGTCATTCATTTGACAATTGTCAATTGTCAATTTCATTGCCCTATTACGGTTTGGCAGTACGGGCAAATTTTACCTTGCGGCGGCAGGGGCGCGGAACAGGACGGGCATCTGACAGTTAACGTCGGAGGCGAACCGTCGCCGCCGCCCGCCTTCCTTGCCCGAGCCGCCGCCGGAGCGGTTTTATGACCCGCCTCCCCCGCCGGAACCGCCGCCGAAACGGTTGTATCGCCCTCTTTCTCTGTCCCCGCCGGAACCGCCTCGGGAATGTCGCCGCCGTCCGTTTTCTCCGCCCGAATTAAAGTTGACTGCTCCGCGTCGAACGTATAGCCGGTTAAACAGCCGTATTTCTTTAACGCCGCAATCCGCGCGCGCGTCTTTTTTTCCGATACGCCTGCTTTACGGGCGAGATCGCTCACAGTCCACACGCCGTCCCCGCCGTCCCCGTCCCCGTCTATCGCGTACAACAGTTTGCGGCAAGCGCGGTACTTTGTATATTGGGCGATTGAAACGGGAATATCGATTATACCCAATACAGTAAGGGCAAGCCCCGCCTCGGACAGGTTTCTGCCATCGTGTTTGCCGGACCGCTTACTCGCCGCGTTAAGCCCGATCCAAAGCATGACGATACCGAGGGCGACGCTAAAAAACGCGGCAAAAATATTGGCCAAACCTTTCTTGCATTTGGACTCTATTTTTTGCTTGTTATTCATGTGAACGGTGAACGGTTTTCCGCTCTTTAATTCCGCATTCCGCATTGTATCTTTTCCTTTTATAAGACTTGTTGCGCGTTGTGAATGTGAATTATCCGATTATTATGAATTGCGCCCTGCCGTGCCTTGTGCCTTGTCCGATAAATTACGCCTATCCTTTAATTGCGATTGTGCATTGCGCATTACTTCCGCACTATCGCGCCGAACTTGCATCTTTCCATGCACAGCCCGCACTTGATACACTTATCTTGGTCGATCTTGTGCGGGTTTTTCACCTCGCCGGAGATCGCGCCGACCGGGCAGTTGCGCTTGCACAGCGTACAGCCAACGCACTTTTCGGGCAGGATCGTATATTTCAGCAAAGCCTTGCAAACGCCCGCCGGGCAGGTCTTCTTTTCGATGTGGGCGAGGTATTCGTCGCGGAAATAGCGCATGGTGGACAGAACGGGGTTGGGCGCGGTCTGCCCAAGACCGCACAGGGAATTGTCCTTTATGTATTGGCACAATTCCTCCGCCCGCTCTAAATCCGCTATCTCGCCGCGCCCGCTCGTGATCTTGTCCAAAATTTCCAACAGCCGCTTGTTGCCGATTCGGCAGGGCGTGCATTTGCCGCAGGACTCGTCCACCGTAAATTCGAGGAAGAATTTGGCGATGTCCACCATGCAGGTATCCTCGTCCATGACGATCAAGCCGCCGCTGCCCATCATGCTGCCGATTGAAATCAAATTGTCGTAGTCGATTTTGATGTCGATCAAGTCGGCGGGGATACAGCCGCCCGACGGCCCTCCCGTTTGCGCCGCCTTGAATTTTTTGCCGTTGGGGATTCCCCCGCCGATGTCCTCGATAATCTCGCGCAGGGTCGTGCCCATCGGGATTTCGACCAAGCCGGTGTTGGTAATCTTGCCCCCGAGCGCGAACACCTTTGTGCCCTTGCTCTTTTCGGTGCCCATGGCGGCGAACCACTTCGCGCCGTTCAGAATGATTTGCGTGATATTGGCATAGGTTTCGACGTTGTTCAAAAGGGTAGGCTTGCCGAACAAGCCCTTGACGGCGGGGAAAGGCGGGCGCGGGCGCGGCTCGCCGCGGTTGCCCTCGATGCTGGTCATCAGCGCGGTTTCCTCGCCGCAGACGAACGCGCCGGAGCCCAAACGGATTTCGAGGTCGAACGCGTTTCCGGTGCCGAGAATATCCTTGCCCAACAGCCCGTATTCCCTTGCTTGGTCGATAGCGACCTGCAAACGCTGCACGGCGATGGGGTATTCGGCGCGGACATAAACATAGCCTTGGTCGGAGCCGACGGCGTACCCGGCGATCATCATGGCCTCGACGACGGAGTGCGGGTCGCCTTCCAGCACGGAGCGGTCCATAAACGCGCCGGGGTCGCCCTCGTCGGCGTTGCAGCAGACGTATTTTTTATCGCCGGGCGCGTCCTTGGTGAACTGCCATTTAAGGCCGGTCGAGAACCCGCCGCCGCCCCTGCCGCGCAAGCCGGACGCCTTGATTTCGTCCACGACCTGTTGCGGGGTCATTGTGGTAACGGCTTTTTCATAGGCCTTATAGCCGTCCCGCGCGACGTATTCGTCGATATTTTCGGGGTTGATAACGCCGCAGTTTTTCAGCGCGACGCGCATTTGCTTTTTATAGAAATTGGTTTCGTTCAAGGATTGGATGCCGTCCTGTTTAACGGTTTCCGAGTACAGCAAGCGTTTGACGATTCTGCCCTTGACGATGTGTTCGGAAATGATTTCCGGCACGTCCTGCGGGGCGACCTTGCTGTAAAAACTGCCTTCGGGATAGACGATGACGACGGGGCCCAAAGCGCACAGCCCGAAACAGCCCGTCATGACGAGTTTGACCTCCGAGTCGAGGTTTTGGGTTTTCAGCCCTTCCTCGAATGCGGCGAAGATATCCTTCGAGCGCGACGACGAACAGCCCGTGCCGCCGCAGATGAGAACGTGAGAACGAAATAACATTTGCCAATACCTTCCTGATTTTATTGTGTTTATATTTTAGGGGATTAGGGAATAGTGGATAGTGGATAGGGAACAGTGTCGGTCGGGGTGTTTTGTATGTTTTGCGGAAAACCCTTTTTGTCAAAAAGTGTTTTCCGTACCTTTCCCAAAAACTTTTAACAAGTCATTATAAGGGGGCGTGTCACATGCGGCATGGCGTAACCGAACAGGGGAACGCCCGCGCGCTGATATGTCATTTCGAGCGCAGTCGAGAAATCTCCCACATTATGCGCTAATTTCTCTATCCATAATTTGTCAATTGTAAATTGTAAATTGTAAATCGTCGAGGGGTGCCGCCTACGGCGGCGGGGTGGTTTCGTTCAAGTGGTAAGGACGAAGGACGAAGTAGGAAGTGCGGTCGAATGTCCGTAAAACAAGTCTGTCGGCGGGCATGAAACATACGGCATAAGAAAGGTTTCTTTTTGCGTCAGCATCCGACACTTCGTCCTTCGTCCTTCCTACTTATTTTTGTCCTTCCTACTTCCTACTTATCTTTCCTATCCAAATACAACGCGCCTTTCGGACACCCTTTGACGCACCGCAAGCACCGGACGCAAACGTTATCGTCAACGTTCCAAACCCGCGCGGCGGAATCCGTCGCGATTGCTTTTAGGCGGCACTTTTCCGCGCAAACGCCGCAATAGACGCACAGATCCGCCTTGTTGCGCAAATCCCCGCGCTTCGCCCCGCGCCGCACGGCCATAGCCTGTAAGAATGACATATCGTTTCCTTCCTTTGCCCGCCGCGCTGATTCTTTGGTCACGGACAAACCCGCGTTCTACCATAAACCCGGCTTGTCCGCTTTTATTCGCCGTTTATTCCTTCATAAGGAACTCGTCCACGACGTTGCCGTTAACGATGTGTTCGTTGACGATACGCGAAACCTTTTCGGGGGTCACCTTGACATAGGTCACTTTTTTGCCGTCGGGCGTAATCACGTCCACGATCGGTTCCAATCGGCACATGCCGATACAGCCCGTTTGCACGGTCTTGACGCCGCTGAGTTTCCGCACCTCGATTTCACGGTTGAACGCCGTCATCACGGGGCGCGCGCCGGCCGCGATTCCGCAAGTCGCCATGCCCACGACGATACGCGTGTCGCCCTCGCCGCTTTCGCGTTGGTTGACCTCGGTTTTGAGGCGGTCTCTGATTGCTTGTAGTTCTGCAAATGATTTCACAATATATTGTTCCTTTTATTCGTTTCTTTATTATAGGCCGTTTTAGGCGTTAATGATAAATGATAAATTTATCATTAAATGTTTTTCAGCCCATGAGCCTCTAACAATTCGCCAATATACTCTTCGAGCCACGTCAAGATTTCGGGGCTGTCGATGGGTACGCCGTCCAACTGCCGTTTGATTTCGCGGGTATCGGCGGCCAAGCCCTGCCCGCCGCCCGCGTATTCCAAAACATAATCGACGTCGGGCGCGCCGCGTATCAAGGTAATCATTGTTCCGGCAAGATCGCCGAGCGGCACGCGGTCAATCGAACTCAAAC
>JAISFM010000254.1 GCA_031263605.1 Clostridiales bacterium
ACTGTGCACTGCGCACTGTGGCCTATGCCGACTTTTTCTTTCGGATAAGGCGCGCCGCCAAAAACACGATTCCCGCGCCCGCGACGACGGACGCCGCCGCGATTGCGCCGCCCAACGCGCCGTTGCCCAATAATTCGGCCGTCGTGGTTTCTTTAACCTCGCCGCCCGCGCCCGTGCCGTCGCCGCCCTCGCCCTCGCCGTCGCCCTCGTTGCCGCCGGTCGCCGGCGGTACCGCCGCCCACTTGGCGTACAGCGTGGTGTTTGCCGCAATCGGCGTATCAAACGCGAATTTTTCCGCGCTCAACGTCGCGCCGCCGTCCGCGCTGGTGTACCAGCCGTCGAACGTAAAGCCCTCGCGGTACGGCGCGCCGGGCGCATTCGCGGCGGCGTTGTGCTCGACCGTCTGATCGGGGATATACGCCCCGCCCGCCGTGTTAAAGGCGACGGTATAGCGGTTGGCCGTCCAGTTCGCGGTAAACACGCGGTCGCCCACGGAACCCGCCAAAATCTTAACGCCCTTGGCGGGGGTCGGATTGAGGTCGGAAGTCCACCCGTCAAAGGTATAGCCCGTCCGCGTCGGGTCGGCCAAAACGATTGCGCCGCTGAAATAGGTATAGGATTCGGGATTCGTATTCGTCGCGCCGTTCAAGCCCTCATAGGAAACCGTGAATTGCGTGACCGTCCAATCGGCGAAATATTCCTTGTCGCCCGTGGCGCCGACTGCGATTGCGGTCACCGCCGTACCGCTCAAATCCTCGGCCTCGTACCACCCCGCGAACGTATAGCCCGTCCGCGCGGGAATCGGCAGCGTGACCGCGGTCTCGAAATCATAGGCTTTGACAGCGTCGGGCGCGTTCGCGCCGCCGTTCGCGTTATAGGCGATCGTATAGGGCGTGAGGACCCATTTCGCCCAGTATTCGCGGTCGCCCGTACTTCCGTCGGGAACGGACGCAAACACGATGCCGCTGAAATCGTCGGCCCCGTACCACCCCGCGAACGTATAGCCGAGTTTTTGGATATTCGCCGCCGCGGGCAAAATAACCGCCGCGCCCTGCGCGACCGTGAAGCCCTCGGGCGCGGTGTACTCCGCCGCCCACGCGCCGCCGTTCCGGTTGTACGCGATCGTATAGGGAACGGTCGCCCATTTCGCGTAGTAGGTCTTATTGCCCGTCGAGCCCTGCGGAATGGAAAGGATAGCGTCGTCGTTCAAGATAATGCCGCCGTTGGGACTCGTGCACCAGCCCTCGAACGTATAGCCCGCGCGCGCAATCTGCTCCGCGTTCGGCAACGCTTGGGCGGCCTCTATCGTATAGTTTTGCGGGCGGGTATAGCCCTCCGCGTACGCGCCGCCTTTCACGTCCAACGTGACCGTATAGGGCGTGGCGGTAAATTTCGGGTACAGGTTGACCGCGCCGTAACTGCCGGCGGCGATCGACTCGACCAAATCGGACGGGGCGAAAGCCGAAGTTTTGTACCACCCGCCAAAGGTATAGCCGATCTTGGACGCGTCCGCCAGATCGAAGGTTTCCGTTACGATTTGATAGGTCTCGGGATTGCCCGGGCCGTTCGTTTCGCCCGCCCCTAAATGATAGGTAATCGCATAGTCCATGTACGCCACGCCGCTCACGGAGACCGACACGTTTTGATCGATTCCCGTTACAGTGTACACGCCGGCCGCGGGGGTCAAAACGCCGCCGGGATTCGCCGTCACCGTCGCGCCGCTTACGTCGTAGCCGACGGCGGGATTCAATCTGAACGAGAAATCGGGGTTTTCGAGTTCGTTCACGGCCACTACCGCGTCGCCGTTGTCCGAGACCGTCACGCCGGCCGTTTGCGACACGGCGGAATATTGCGCGCCCTTCAAGCCCGACACGATATAAACGCCCGTTTTAGCGGATATGCCCTCTACGGTAATCGCTTGCGCGGCGGTGATGTTGGAAATAGTGTAAACGGTATCGGGGAAATCGCCGGCGGCGGACACGTTCCCCACGCCGCCGTTGGCCTTGACCGTGAGCGCGCCCACGTCGAACAGGACGGTATCGACGGCGATTTTGAATTTAAAGTCGCCGCCGTGCGCGACCGACGCGGTATACCCGCCCTCCGGCGTAACCGTATAGCCCGCGCCGCTTAAACCCGTGACCGCGTAAACGTTTAAGGCCACGTTCTCCACGACGATCGTTTGCCCCTCTTGCACGTTGGAAACCGTATAGACGCCGTTCCGCGCCCGCAAAACCGTTTCGGTTCCGGATTTCGCGCCGACGGCCTTTACGATAGGCGCGGACTGCGTATAGCCCGCCGCCAAACTCAAACGGAAGGAATAACTGTCGCCGGGCAGTACGACCGATTCGCTGTCCCCTTCGGGCGTAAGCGTATAGCCCTCGCCGTCCTCGGCGGTGACAATAGAGCCGAACACGTCCTTGTAGGCCATTTGCATGGTGAGGTTATAGCCGTATGTTGAGTTCCCCGAAGTATCCGGCACGTCCACGGTATGCCTGTACAGATGGAAATAAATATTGGGCGTCGCCGCCGTGCGCGTGACCGTTACCGCAAAAAGCGTCGTGCTCGCGCCGGGCAAAACAACGATCTCGGAGCCCAACAGGCTGCCCTCTGTGGCGGGATTCGCGGCGGTGCCGATACTGTATGTCCCGCTGAATGGGTTTGCCGTCCCCGTTATGATTCGGACATAGACGGTGTCCGTCTGCTCCGCGCCGTCCAATCCCGTATAGGCCGGGAAATTGGTGATATTAAAGTATAGGTATGTCCCAATCTTGCAGTTCTGGTTGTAAACCATTATCAGCCTCAAACCGTAGGCGTTGTTGTTAACGTGTTCGTTCCAATTGCCGCTGCCCTTCGTGATGCCGCCGATGGTAACAAAACCCGCGTCCTCCAAATTGCCCGTGGTCGCGTATCTTTTATCGATTTGGGGATAGGTCAACGCTTGACGCATGACAAAATCCATCAAAATGATGTTGCTCGCCTCGCCGCCGACGGCTTTTCTGACATTAAAGCCCAAGTAAGGGCCGTCGCAGCCGACCGTCATCAGCATATACCGGGTCACCGTTTCGCCGGCGGGCACATCGACCTCCCCCGACGTGTTGCGCGCGCCGTAGGGCGGAATATAAAATTCCAGCGTGACCGGCAGGTTCCCATGGTTTTTGAAAATAATTTTGATCGTCACCATGCCCCTCATACTCGAAAGAAAGGAATTACCGGATATGTTTTCAGTCCAAGCCGTATTCGCGCCCGTATTCCCGGGGATCGCCAAACGCCAGCCGCTCATTTTTTCCAAATCGGGATCCTCGGCCTCGTTCGTGGGAACGCCTTTGACTATGCCTATATAGCCGTTCCCGTAGTTGTTGAAAATGCTCGGGTTGGAGTTCGTGATTTTGCCCGACGAGCCTCTCGTAGTCGAATCCAAGTTCGACGCCGAATAGATCGCGGAAATCAAAACGTCCTCGTCGGGCATGGCAAAGCCGTACTCTTTCGCGCCCAACTCGCCGACGCGGTTGTTCAGGTATTGCCAATCGAAGCCCACGAACATGGACAGGTTGTCGCTCGGGTCGGGGTCGGCGGCCACCCTGCACAACGCGCCCGCCTCGACGGAATATACGCGCATGACCGCCGGTCCCGAGCCGCTCTCGGATTCGGGCGTTTGAACCCCGTATATATCGCCGCCGTCCGCCGATATTTTCAGCGTCGCGGCGATCAGCGTCAGCGCGAACGCTTCGGGCTCCTCCCCCTCCGCGCGCGCCCGCTTGCCGCCCGACGGCCGCGCGAACGTCAGAACCGACGCGAGCAGCGCGACCGCAAGCAGCGCGACCGCCGCCCATTTGGCGAGGGCTTTGCCCATGGTTTTGTGTGTGGTTTGCGTTTTCATCATGGTTTCTCCTTTTTGGGTTGGTTTTTGTGGTGGTGGGTGGGAACAGTGTCGGTTGGGTAATAAGTTAGGGAATAGGGAATAGTGTCGGTCGCGCGTTCCTCGCGCGTGGGTTTTTTTTCATAGGTGGGGGATTTCTCGACTTCGCTCGAAATGACAAGTTGTTTGCGCGATTAGGATAACGGACTTTTGGCGCGTAGGTTTGTTCCATTACGGACTATGCGCCCCTAAATGTCATGATCTGAGCGAAGTCGAGAAATCTCCCACAATTTAAAATCGGTTGCGATTCTTCACATCAAACAGAATGACATATTTAGATAAAAGATAAAAAATATTGTCAAGGACTTTGGGCGCATTCGGATAGAGAACTGTGCGCAATGACAAGAGTACTCACGCGCGAGAAACGCGCGACAACACTTCTCAATTCTCAATTCTCACTTCCCTTTCCTATATTTCGCCCCTGCGCCCCGGATTATCGGTCTTTTCCGTCCACGTCAACGCCGCTTTGGTCTTTAACTTTACGCAGTCGATCATCGGGCCGCCCGTCGCGCCGCTGTTGATCGTGTTTTGCAGAATGCTCAAACTGATGGTGTTCTCGCCCGCGACCAGCGCGGCGGTCGAGGTCACCGTCTTGTCGGTGAACGTCATCGACGACATGTCCGACCCCGCCACGCTCATACTGCCGTAACTGAACGCCGCGCCGTTTAACTTGACCGCGAAACTCGTCGGGGTCAAGGTGATGTCGCCCAATTCGGAGCCGAGGCGCAAAATTATAGTCGCGGTTTCCGCTTTGTCGGAATTAAACACGAAATCGAGGGTAAGGATACTGTGCGTATAGCCCACGTAATAGCCGCCGCTCCAACCCAAGTCCTTTTCGGCCTGCGTGCCGTCGCCGAAAATCATGCCCACGCCGTCCGCGCCGCCCGAAATGCCCGCGCCGGGAACGCCGTCAAGGTTGATGTATTCGGCCTCTATGGTATAGGTCTTGACGCCGCCGCCGTCGTCGCCGTCGCCGTCGGGGTTCCCGCCGCAAGCGGCAAGCCCCGTCGCGCAGAGTAGGGCAAGAAGTGTGATGAGTGCCATAGTGAATAGTTTTTTGAGTTTCATATTTGTGGTCTCCTTTTCTTTGTTTAGGGAATAGGGAATAGTGGATAGGGAATAGTGTCGGTCGGGGGACTTTTGCGCCCTTATGTCATTTCGAGCGAAGTCGAGAAATCTCCCACATTATTTTTTAATCGGTTGCGATTCTTCACTGCGTTCAGAATGACAGAACTTTGCGCACAGTCCGCAGTCCGCAATAGACTCGTTGCGAGCCGAAACGCCTCTTTTGTCATTGCGAGCCGAACAAAGTGAGGCGTGGCAATCTCTATATAAAAAGGCGCGTTTCGTGTTTTGTAGAGATTGCCGCGTCGCGCTTTGCGCTCCTCGCAATGACCCGAAAGGGACGTGTTCCGCGCTCCCCGCAATAGAGTTGTTACGAAACCTAATGACTTGAAAACGTTACTGTTTTACGACTTTCGGTTTCCGCTTTCGGAACACAATCCACGCCGCGCCCGCCGCAACCGCCATAACCGCCGCCGAAACGCCCGCGCCCATCAGCCCGCCCTTTACCCCGATATTGCCGCCCGCGCCGCCCGCGCTATTCGCGCCGCCGTCCGCGTCCGCTATGTACAGCGTCAGCGTGACTGCGTCGCCCAAAACGCCCGCCTTGGCCGCCTCGACCGTCACCGTGTATACGCCCGCTTTTGTCGGGGTGCCCGTAATGCCGCCGCCGCCGTCCAGCGTCAAGCCCTCGGGCAGGACGCTGCCCGCCGCCAAACTGTAACTTACGCCGGCCGCGCCCTGCGCTTGGTCAACGCTCGCGTCGTATTCCTCGCCGACCTGTCCGTCCGACAGGGCGAACGCGTTGAACCCGATGCCGATTGTGATGACGAATTGCGCCTCGGCGGGGCTGCTGTAATCGGCGGTCGCGACGACGATAAAAACGAAATCGGTCACGACCTCGTCCGGCACGCCCGTCACATAGCCCGCCCCCGTGAGGGATAACCCCTTGGGCAAGCGGTTTTCCTCTTTCAAGCCGTACCGTACCGCCCTGCCGCCCGAATTGGCGGCCGCCGTCAATTTATCCAGATACGGAACGCCGAACTTGCCCGCCGCCAACGCCTTGCCCGCGAAGGCCGTCGTGTTTAAAACCGTGATACTGAACGTCGCCTCCGCGCCCGCGAAGCCCGCCGCGCTCGCCGCGACGGTGAACTCGTAATTTCTGCATTCCTTGACCGGAACGCCCTCGATAACGCCGTCCCCGGTCAAAATCAAGCCCTCGGGCAGCGCGCTGCCGCCCGCCAGCGTATAGACGATCGGGGGCAAACTTTCGTCGGGTATGTCCTCGTCAAGGGTAAATATGCTCGCCGTGCCCGCGTCGAAACTGTATCCTGTTCCGCGAACCGCGTCGGGCAGGGTGACAGGATTATAAATTATAGAGCCGTCTATCGTCGCGCTCAACGTGAACACCGCTTCCTTTACGATAGAGAGGTATTTTGCCTGTACGGTGAATTGAAGGCCGCCCGCATCCTCCGTCGGGATCCCGCTCACCCGGCAAACGCCCGCGCCGCCCTCGAAAGAAAGACCGGCGGGCAACCTGCCCGTTTTCAAACTGTATTCGATTAAATTATTGTCCGCGGGATAGCCCTCGCCGCCCTTGAATACCGCCGTCGCAAGGTTTACGGCATACGGCGAATACAACGCCGCCGCCAGCGAATCGCCCGTATACTCGATCAAATCGAGAGCGGGCGCGGTGTAAGAGCCGCCGCCGACCGTATTCATCGCCATGCTGTTGGCGATCGAATAGCACACGTTTTTTGCCGCCGCGCGCAAAACGGAAACGTTCGTCGCGTCCGTCGCGCCGCTCGCGCCGCCGCCACCGAGGCAAAGGTCGCCGCCGCCGCGCACCATTTGATTCGCGTCGAACGCGCCCGCGCCGAACGAATCGGTCACCACGCAGCCGCGGAAGCCCCACTCGTTGCGCAGCACTTCCGTCAGCAGGTTATAGTTCGCGCCCGCCTGTACGCCGCCGATGCGGTTCAACGAGGTCATGATTCCCAAAGAGCCGGCCTTTACGCTCAACTCGAACGGCTTGAAATAGATTTCGCGCATACTCTGCTCGTTCGCCCACGTCAGCGCGCCGCAGCGGTTAGTTTCCTGGTCGTTGATTCCGAAATGCTTTACATATGTAATTACGCCCTTTTCCAATGCCCCGACGCAGACCGCCGCCGACATCGCGCCGCCGATATAGCCGTCCTCGCTGTAATACTCGAAGTTCCTGCCGCCGAAAGGCGAACGGTGCGTATTGACGGCGGGCGCGTACAGGGCGGCGAAGTTGTTGCTGTTGTTGCCCCACAGGCCTTCCTCGCCGATCGCCTCGCCGAACTCGCGCGCGATTTCCTTGTTC
>JAISFM010000234.1 GCA_031263605.1 Clostridiales bacterium
TTGCCGTCGCCCGAAAACGATGGCGGCGATAAAGAAAAATCACCAAACGATTCGCCCGTTATAGGGTGGTCGTCTGGGGATGCTCTTGGCGGAGAAGGAGAGATTTGTACTCTCGCGCCGGTTTACCGACCTACTCCCTTAGCAGGGGAGCCCCTTACCGCTTGGGTACTTCTCCACGCCAAATATACGGATATAATGCCAACCTATTGATAAGTCCCGTAAAGGATACCACAAAAAAGGGCTCCTTGTCAATCAAAATCGATACAAAGTTTTAATTTTAAATGTCCGCTTGTTATTTACGAGCAATCCGTATTTTATATTTATGCCGCCGCTACGCCCCTTGCGGTTTCCGGTCCATTGTTGTTGTACTGCTTTGTATATCTTTTGCCGACCGTTTCCAAGCCGTATTTTTCTTGTTTCACGTTCCCCGTCGGCGCAAAGCGCACTGCAATCGGGTGTCCCGATTGGTAGAACATTGTGGCGGGCGGGGGGCTTAAAAGCCCGAACTGCATCCCGCCTTATCTTGCTTCTTTTTTTTGCCTCTTGTGCCCCCTGTCTGCATCAGTTTTCCATAATTAGGGCAATCGGCTTTCCGGCGAATTTTCGGACGGTCCCGGCAGTTTTCCCGTCCACTCGGGGGCGCGGGATCCGTTTGCCCCGCGCCCCGTTTCCGTATGGATTCCCGCCGCGACGCCCTCTCTTATCCCGCGCGGGCTGTTAGGCCGCCTTTTTCTTCGGCTTGAACGCTTTGCGCTTGCGCTTAATGTACACGGCCGCTATGCCGCCAACGGCAAGGACGGTTAAGATAAGGATAACGGCCGTCCCCGCCGCGTTCACCGCGTACACGATCTCGAACCCGTATTCCGTTACGTTCCCCACCGCGTCTGTCAGCGCGATGCGGTAGACCCCCTCTTGCGCCAAGGTGTCACCGAACGTATACTTAAATTCCGCGCCGTCCCTGTACGCAGTGACTACGCACGGCTCCGTCGGGTTTTTCAGCGTCACGCTCCCGCCCGTCCTGCCGCCGTTCCCCACGCCGGCCAGTTGCGCTTCGGGCTTTGCGGTATCGACGGCGAACGTATACTCCGACGTGTTCCCCGCCCTGTCGGCCAGCACGATCCTGTACCCGCCGTCCGCCGTGATTCCCGTTCCGCTCCCGTACTCCCCCGCCAAAACTCCGTCCTTGTAAACCTGCGCGGCAACGCCCTCTTTCATAAAAGTCAGGGCAACTTCTTTGTTCGTAATCCCGCCGTTTCCCACACCGGATAGCGTTCCCTCCTGCGCGGTTTTGTCTATGGTAAAATTGTATGCGCGGTAAAATCCGTTGCCGTCCCAAAACTCCAAAACGCACCCGCCTTCCTCCGCGATCTCCGTCCCCGAAACGTAATCCGAAACCCCGCCGCCGCGCGTAAGGCGCGCAAACGCCTCGTCCTGCCACATAAAGCGCACCGCGAGTCGTCACAGCCGCCGTCCGTCACGCCGTACAGCGTTCCCTTCGGCGCGGGCTTCGCATACGCTGTTCCATACACAACCGCGTCTATCCCGCTGCGGAAATTATCGGTAACGACGGCCTTGTAAAGCCCGTCCCTATTAAATTCGTAGAACAGCCTTTCCTCGTTTATGCCCCTGCCGTAATCGTCGGCGTCCAAGAGCGCCCACGTCAAGCCGCCGTCAAGCGACTTGTAAATCCTAACGTCCGGCAAGACCGAGTTCCGTTTCCACAAAAAAATCCCCTCATATGCAAGCCGGAAACTCTGCGTTTTTGGTACCCACCCCTTCGTTTAGGTGAAAATTTTTCCAATACTCTTTCCCGCACTTTTTTAAGAGTTTACTGGCCACAGGGCGGCTTATCCCAACTCTTTGGCAATCTGCGCATGGGTTTTATTGTTGGCGTAATGCTCGACCGCTATTTTCCTCCGGTGATCCGTCAGCCCCAAAGATAACGCTTTCACGATCGGTTTGTTTCCCGCTTCTTCCCTTTGTCCTTAATGCGGAAGTTGCGGCAGTTTTGTGCCTGTGCAGTCCAAAAGATAGGAAACGCCGCGCGATTTGTCGGTCTTATAGGTTATAAAGTTGTCGCTGAACTCGAAAAAGTCTTGGTTGGAGGCAAGTTTGACTACTAAGCGCATCGGCGCGCCCAATTCGATTTGACGGGCGTTGTCGCGCGGAAACCACGTGTTGTGCTTTTCGTTGCGGACAAGATTGCCGCCGTTTAACCACGCTTTCAGAGGCACGCTGCTCCCGAAGGAAAACTCGGCCGGCTCGGGGCGGCGCGATACGATCTCGCGCGTCAGGTAATACGCGCACTCCCCCGTGAAACCGCAAATATCCGCGCTCGTAATGCGGTTCTCCGCGTTTTGAAACAGCATGGGCCGCTCCCGTTCGATATCCTCTTTTATAAGGAGGCTCTCGTCTAAATACTCGCGGTCGAGATTGATAAAGTTGTGGCTCAATACATGATGCTGGCCTTCTACGAAAACGGGATGGCTGATCAGGTTTTTATTGCGGAATTTGCATTCGGCCGATTCGTCCATGTTCCACGCCTCGAAATAAGGGCCGTATATCCGCCAAACCTTTGCGCCCGCCAACCCGAACGTGTACGCCAACGTTTCCTCCCGCGCCGTTATGCTCACCCGTATCAAATTCCGATCCCATAAAATTTTCGCCTGCGGGGAAAGCGAAATTTTCAGGTCTATCCCTATTTCTTTGTCCAATTCTACGGTCATGCGATCGGGAACGTTCAAGAGGATTTCCGGCTCGCGGGAAAATTCCACGCGGACGTTTTGTTTCGGAAGCGACGATTTTACGACAAGCCGGACTTCGGACGCCCGCCCCGCGTACAACGCGGGCTTTCCGCAATAGACGGCCTCGGCGGTTAATTTGGGCGCGGGCGCGCGGGCGGCGATTTTCGCGCGAACCTCCGCGCAGGTTTCGGCGGGCGCGTTTTGAATGCGGTTTTTCCCCGAAACAATATCGTACTCCAAACCGATTTTGCAGGTATCCGCCGCAAAAACCGTCAGAAGGTCGCTTTTGTGCCGCACGTTTACGTCGCAGTTCAAGCGGTCGCCCATCTTTTGCATCCAATCGGCCAGCATACTGCCCGCGCCGTTCAAAATGCCTAAAAGCGCGCCGGCGGTCGCGGCCGTGCAGTCGCAGTCCCAACCGAAATTGACCGCCGTAACGACCGTCCTTTTAAAGTCGCCGCCGCCCGCGTACAGCGCGTAAAGAGTCGCGGCCGTGTTGAATTCCACCTTGCTGCCGTCGCGGTGGCCGTATTTACGAACCATGTCTTGCCAAGCGCGCCCGACGTCGCCGCGCGTTTCGGCGTATAGTTCTTCGGCGTACCGTTTAATTTCGTGCACCGCCGTGCCGCGCGCGAAACGCGCCGCCTTGTCGAGGACAATTTTCAAATCCCTTTCCGTAAAAGCGATCGCGCCGGCGGCGGCCCAAAACCGTTCGGCCTGTACCGAATTGCCGGTATGGTCGAGGGAGCCGTCGTCCGCCGCAAGTTTTGCGGCGCGTTCGGGGTCGCCGGGATTGACGACGCTCCAAATCTCGGAACGGATCGGGCAGCCCATGCATTCGGAATAAAAGCGGTTGTTAAACGCCCCGCTGTACGGCGGATGAATGCCGCGCTGTTCGTTGTACAGGAAATAGCCGTACTCGGCGAAGTTGTACCAACACCGCTCCCGCCAATAGCCGGCCAACAGATTCTTATCGAATATAGGGCCGCGCTCCTCCATGAGTTCCATCCACACGACTTGAATATCGAGATCGTCGTTGGGGAAAATTTTAGCGGGCCACGCGTTCTCCGTGCGAACGTCCCCCTTGATTTTATGCGCCTCGAAGGGCGCGCCCACGATGCCGCCCAAAGATTTTCCGAGCCACGCGCCCAACACCTTGTCGTAATATTTACCGTATGCGATTTTCATTAAGACTCCGATTTTAAAATTAAGAACCTGTATTCACAGATAAGAAACAACATATTTTCGGGAATACAGGTTTCAAACGACAGCGAGATTGAAACCCTCGGCGGGATAGCCCTCCGTGTTGTATAAAAACCCGCCCGACGGGAAATTGCAGTACGCGTATTTTACGGCTTTTATCCGGCCGCCGATGGATACGCGCAACTTTTTACCGGCTATAACGGCCGAGGCTTTTACCCATGCGCCCGATTCGTTTTGCGCCTGCACGGTGATTTCCCCGCCGCGCGTTTCCAACCCGTAGCCGGAATCGGAAAACTCCAACAGAACGTCGTCGCCGTCGCGCTCGTAACCGGACGGCGCGGAGCCGCGCAAAACCCTGTTCGCAAAAGCGGGGTAGAACGCGCTTAAAGCCGCGTCCGCGGCGCGTTCGCCCACCGGCTTTTTGTCGCTCGGATGTATGTTCGTCAGCGTCGGCGTATAAATTCGTCCAAGGTCTATGTTGACGCTGTACGTCGCGTTCCCGACGGCCAGCGCGGCCTTTTTTTGCAGGGCGCGGCTTACGGCGTAATTGCCTTCGTTGGTTTGCGCGTTGTCAAAGCCCGGCAGTTGAACGACGGTGAAACTCAAATTCCGATCGAATTTCGCGCGCCAACTCCGAATGAGAAGCGTCAACAACATGTCGTAAGAATCCGGCTGGTTCTCGCCCTGGTACCATACGACTCCCGTAGCGGCAAAGCGCGTCAAGGGGCTTATCATCCCGTTATAGCAGTACGCGGCGTTCCGGTGATAGGCGGGCGCCCCGACGCTCTTATCGATAAAACGCGGCGGCACCGGCAGCGTATCATCCTCGGCAAGCCATTGCGCCAGCGTGGTGTTGCCTTTGGCCGAAACGATTATCCCGACAGGCACGTTTAACTCGGCCCGCAGGCGTTTGCCGAAAAAATAGGCGACCGCGCTCAAAGCGCCGGCGTTGGCGTGGGACGCAACCTGCCACGAAGCGGCGTTCAAATCCTCCTGCGGCCGGCTTTGCCCCGTGTTATCCGCAAGCGTCACGAAACGCAATTCCTCGTCCGACCAACCCGCCGCCGCCTCGTCGGGGTACAGCGGCGAGCCGTCGGCGTTTTGACAGCCGCTCAAACGCATCTCCATGTTGCTTTGGCCGGAGGCTATATATACGTCGCCGAATTTTATGTCGGGCAACGTTCGTTTTTCGTTCGGGGTGTACAGCGTTATAGTTCGCGACGCGCCGGCCGGAGTCGCCTCCTGCGGCGGGAGATTGACGCGGAATTCGCCGCCCGATATTTCGCCGTAATACCTTTGCGCGCTTTGGCCGTCCAGTTCGGCGGCTATTTTGTCCGCCGTTCCGGTATATTTTCCGTAAACCGTCACGACCGCGCCGCGCTGCAACACGGGCTTTGCGGTAAAGAGCGGCGAGACGACGAGAGCCGCCGACGCGGGAACGCCGGTTTCAACGGTAAAGGACGCGGTTTGCGACGCGGCCGGCGTTTCGCCGACATACACAAGTTCGCTGCTGACGCGGCGGTTCAAACTGTCGGTGATTTGGTAATAGTAGACCTTTGCCGCCGCCGGAATAGACGGCGCGGAGATTTCGTTTCCCGCGCCGACGGTTAGGGGCGCGGTTTTCCAATCGGCGCATTCGGGGACGCTTGCCGGATAGAGTTCGGGCAGCGTTTTTTCGCAATAGACGAGTTGCGCGCTCTTGAACGACACGCCCTCGTCGAAGGCGAAACGCGCGCTATTGTCGTATGAATACGGCTGTTTATAAAAACGCGCCAACTTTTTACCGCCCTTTACGATACTGTCGGCGAAACTGTAAAACTCCTCCGTCTGCCACATCGTTATGACCCCGTGTTTGTAATCCTTGACCAGCAGCATATGGCCTACCTGCGCGTCGCGGTACATCCTCTCCGTCATATCGGCCGAAAAATGAATGTCGCGCGTGCTGTTGGCCATGAGCGTCGGGGTCTTGGACAGGCTGAACGGCTTCGGGTCGTCGTATACGGCGGCGGCCTCCCGCGCGGGGTCAAAGCCTGCCGTCTGTCCGCCGTAACTGCCGTCCAAACTTACGCCCCCGTAGACCGGTATGCTGAACGCGAAACGCGAATCGTATCCCGTGGCGATCGCCGTTATCACGCCGCCCCACGACCCGCCGTGAATGCCTATTTTATCCGCGTCCACAAAGTCCAAACTTTTTAAGTACGACCCCGCTACAATCGCCGCCGAGGTCGCGTGGTACAGAAACTGCGCGCTTTGCGGCTTTGTCTTGGTTTGGTTCCACGCCGCGCCGTTCAGGTTGCGCGGACCCCCGTTTTCCACCGGAATCAGATGCCTGTCCACGTCGTCCACCCCGCCGGTAATCCTCGTATAGTCGGGGTGCGGCTTCATGCCGTTCGTGGAAATCGCCGCCGCCGCATAGCCTTTGACCACCCATTTTTCCACCCATTCCCACCAGGGCGAACCGTCGCCGCCGTGTATCAGCACGATACCCGGAACCTTGTCCGAGACGCTTGCCGACTCCGGCTTCCCGATATAGGCGAACACCTTCGTGACCGGAATATTGACGGCGGGCGCGACGGTATTGTCGATATACGGTATACTGTCCAAATTGACGGCGGTGATCCGCCCGGAGGATTTCACATAATTCCCCGTCGTATCCGGCTCGGCGCGCGGCGCGTCCCACAGGGAAGCGGGGTAAGTCAAATTCGGGTTTGCGTAAGATTGCCCATCGGTCTTTATGTCCCGCGCGGAGAAATCGAAAATCGAGCCGTCTTCCTCCGGCGCGGCCTGTTCCCCGCCGCCCAACGGCGGTATGGGACGGCGTTCCCCGCCGCCCGCAATGTCGCCGCCGCCGCTTTCGCCGCACGCGACGGCCCCGAACAGCATAAAACACCCTAAAAAACCCGCCAAACAAAATTTGACGAATCCGCTTTTGCCCGTCGGTCGGCCTTTGCCGTTTTTCATTTTCGTTTTCATTTCTTATTCCTTTTCTTTTTTCTTGATCCGCGCCCGTTTCTTTCCGTATATCGGGCACGCGGGCACGAATTGCGAATTGCCTTCGCCGCCTAAACGCGCCTTTTTGCCGCGAAAATCGGGCATATTTTTATACTGCGGCAGGGCGTAAGGACGGCTTAAAATTTTCAGCATTTTCTCGTACAATTCCATGCGCTTGTCCCGATACGCCGGACTCCGGAACAGATTGCGGGTTTCCGACGGGTCGTTTTTCAGATCGAACATCTGGCCTTCGCCGTTGTGGTTCCAACGCGTTAAGCGAAACCCGTCCCCGGTAATCAACGTCTGTATCTGCAACTGCCGTGATAGTAGGCGCGGAATTTTTTAACCGCCGCCGGGTTGTCGCAAATTCGGCGAAAGTTCAAATAGGCGTCGCGTTCGCCGTCCAAAAAAGCCGGCCCCTGTTCCTTCCATTCCTCGGGCGCGGGCTCCTCCATGTCCTCGGGCTTGAACATTTCCGAATACGGATAGGGCGGGTCGTAGGGGTCGTGCGGGTCGACAAAGGAAATTTCGGCGAAAAAGGGCTTTTTGCCTTGCGCGGCGCGTTCTATAAATTCGATTCCCTTTTCGGCGATAAACGCCGTATCGTGAACCTCCGCCGGCAGCGGGGACGTATACATCTGCTCCCATTCCGACGCTTTTTTTAAAGGCTCTATGTAGCGGGCGCGCATCCTGTCCTTTCGCAGGTTGAGATCGGGCGGGTAATCCATATAGCCCACGCCCCAAGCGAAGGCCAGCGCGGCGTCGTAACGCGCGGGATGCCTTTCCTCGACCCAACGCAGCCACGGCCCCCATTTTACGTCGTCGCTGACGCAGCATTCGTCTATGCCCAAATAATTCAAATCGTCCGGCACGTCCAACAGCATGGGCGTTTGGTGCAGTTTGCCGAACAGTCCCGTGCGGTAGCCCGCGCCGCGCAGCACCTCGAAGAAGGTCGGGCAATCCCGCCCCAACACATAGTTGTTGCCGGTCATGCCGTTTACGCAAACCGAGCGGCCGGTCAAAAGCACGGCGCGATTGGGCGCGCACACGGGGCTTGTCGCGTAGTAACGGTCGAAACGGACGCCGCGTTCCGCCATGCTTGCGATAAAGGGCGTACTGTCGGCCTTGCCGCCGTAGCAGTTCAACGCGCCCGCGCCCAACTGGTCGGCCATAATCAAAACGACGTTTTTTTTCTTTTTCATCGCGTCACCCTTTTATCGAGCCGATCATCATGCCTTTCGCAAAGTACTTTTGCAGGAAAGGGTACACAAGCATGATGGGCACCATGACGATGACGACGACCGCCATTTGCAGGGATATGCTGGGAGGAACGGTGCCCGCCCCCTCGATCGTCGCCATGCCGCTCAGGTTTTCCGTGACAATCCGCAGAATCAGCATCAACGGGTATTTATCGGACTTTACGTACAGCATACCGGCCATCCACGCGTTCCAATAGCCGACGGCCACGAACAGCCCGATCGCGGCTATCACCGGCGTGGACAGCGGCAGGACTATTTGGACAAAAATGCGCAGGTCGTTCGCGCCGTCGATTTGCGCCGATTCGTTCAGGCTCTCGGGAATCGTCTGAAAGAAATTGCGGATGATGATCATATTCCACGCCGAATAACAGCCGGGAATAATCAACGCCCAATACGTATCGGACATGCCCAAAACCTTTTTAATGACCAAATAATGCGGGATAAAGCCCCCGCCGATCAGCATGGCGAACAGGACGTACAACAGAAAGCCTTTGCGCCCCGGCAGGTTTTTGCGGGACAGGGCGTAAGCGCACATCGTCATCACGGTCAAGCCGAGAAGCGTGCCGCACACGGTGATTAAAACGGAATTGAAGAACCCGCGCAGGATAAGACCGCTGTTTTTAAAGGCGTATTCATAGGCGTACACCGAGAATTGCCGGGGGATCAGCGTGGGGATGCCTTGGGCGAGCGCCTCGTCCGCGGTGAAAGAAATACCGAGGATATAGAGGAAAGGCAGGACGCACACGAGCGAGAACAGGGTCAGCGAGCCGTAATTGACGATCCCTAAAATAACGTCCTCGCCGGTGAGGCGAATCTTGCGTTTGCCGAATTTAAGCAGCATATCAATACAGCCCTCCGTAACCGAGTTTCTTGGAAATCGAATTGGTAATCAAGATTAGGATTGCGCCGACCACCGATTGAAACAGCCCCAACGCGGTAGGCAGGCTGTCTTTGGATACGATGCTTGTGATTTGCCGAAACACGTAGGTTTCAAATACCTGCGTCTTTTCGATCAGCGCGGGATTGTTGCGTTGAAACATATAAATCTGCTCGAAATCCTCGCCCAGAATGTGCCCCACGGCCAAAATCAGCACGATCGCGCAAATCGGGGCTATCGTGGGCAGGGTAATCGCGAAGCACATCCGCGCGCGGCCCGCGCCGTCTATTTTAGCGGCTTCGTACAACTCGGGGTCCACGCCCGAAAGCGCGGCCAAATAGACGATGGAGGAACGCCCCACCGTTTTCCACATACTGGAAATCAACAAAAAAGGAATAATCGTATCGGTTTGCGCCGAAACGTTGGCGGTGTAACCGATTCCTATACTTCGCAATATTCCTCCTACCGCCCCTATGTACTCGTCGAATAAAAGTTCCGACATGGCGAATACGATGACCCACGACATAAAATGCGGCAGGTAAGAAATCGTCTGGGTCACGCGCCGGAATATTTTATTTTGGACGTTGGTTATGGCAAGCGCGAGCAGAATCGGCATCGGAAAACCGATCGCCAGTTTCAGCGTACTGATAAGCAGCGTATTGCGCAGGGCGTTCCAAAAGAAATCCGAAGCGAACAGTACGCGGAAATTTTCCAAGCCCACCCACTCGCTTCCGAAAAAGCCCTTCGTCAGTTTGAAATCCTGAAAGGCGGCGACGATACCGTACAGCGGCAGGATGTGGAAACACACATACCATACCGCCGCCGGCAGCATCATCAAATATAGATATTTTGCCCGCAGGATCCGCCTGCTTAAAGGCGCCTTTGTTTTTCCCGCGTCCGCTGTTTTCGCCATTTCCGTATTTCCTTATTTCCTTTTAAAAGGTTTTAACCCGCCGAAGACGCTTTGTAGCGCGCCGAGTATTCCTCGAATACCTTATGCCCGTTTTTAGCCTCGAATTGCGTCTTCATTTCGGCGTATTTAGCGTCCACCTCGCCGTCCGCGTAAAAGCCCGAAGCCGTGCTGTCCACGATTTTCTGTACATAGGACGCGACGATATTGTTCGCGTCGGTGGCGGCGGTCGACAAGTTGAGGGGCAACTTCGAATTGATAAAGTTAATCGGCGAAATATAATACATGCCGATGGGTTGGCTGTAATACAAGTCGTATATCTCGTTGGCAAGTTGCGGGCGCACCGCGTTGGGACGCTCGAACGCGGCGTTATTGGAAACGTAAAACGCGCCGAACAGATCGGAAAAGTTGTTCGCGCCCGTTTCCGCCGCCGCAATGGAAACCGCGCCGCCCTCGTCCAGAGTATAGGTCTTGTCCTTAATGCCGTAGGTCGCGAGATCGTAATTTTCCTGGCTCGTGCACAACGCCCATTCCAAATATTTGACCGCCGCGCCGATGCTTTGGGCGGTGTACGGGAACCAAACATAGGTATTGGACAGGCTCGCGGTGGGCATTTTCCGATTCAGCGCGGCGTATTCGTCGAAAAAGATCGGTATGCAGTCCAATTTGTAGGCGGGGGTTTTGGACATGGCGTTCAAAGAGCCGTACTCGACGGCGAATACGTTGCCGCCGATCACCGCCGCCGTTTCGTTGGTCAGCATATTGGCGGCCGTCGCGTCGTTGAAGTTATACAGTTTATCGACGAGATTCTCCTTGCTCCATGTCCGCACGTCCTTCAAAAAGGTTAGGTACGTGTCGTCATAGATTTTATGCTTGATAGTTTGTCCGTCCGCAAAATGCCCCGGCTTGTCGGTGTATAAACCGTAAAACAGTTTTTCCAGCGTGTCGAAACTGATCGCGGCGGGTACGCGTTGGCCCGCTTGACCCGTCTGGTACGCCTTTACCGCGCGCAGCATGTCAACGAACTCCGCTTTTTCGGCGGGTATCTTATACGACCCGTCGGGATTCGTATAGCCCGCGGCTTCCAAAAGGTCGCCCCTCGCGTACATAGCGGAATCGGCGGGACAGCCCACGAACGGAATCGCCAAAATTTTGCCGTCTATCGTGTATTCGTCCCACGCTTCCTGCGGAATCGCCGCTTTCAATTTCGGCGCGGCGTTCACATAGGCGGTTACGTCGAGCGCCATCTCGTCGGCGTAGTATTCCGGCAGCGCGGAACGGTTGACCATACGCGACATGTCTATCGTATCCCCGTTGGACAAATCGCCCGCCAGTTTGTTGCCGTAGATGTTGGCCGTAACGTTGGTGACCTGCACGTTCACCTTAAAGCCCAAATCGGCGTACAATTTGGCGTTGACCGCCGCCTCGACTTCCGCGCGGCATTTCGGGTTTTCAGGCAAAATAGGCCCGTTGGCATAGCCGACAATCGTATAAACCTTGACCCCGTCCGCGTCCAGCGTATACACGCCCAACTCGTCCGACAGTTCGTTCTTGCCGCCGCACCCCGCGCAAAGCCCCAAGGCAAGCAGCGCGGCCGTAACGATACACATCCATTTTTTCATGTTTTTTTTCTCCTTCAAAGATTTTATTTTGTAGCGGTCCGCATTGGAATTTTACGAACCGGTTTAGGATTTCCGCCCCCCAAAGCCCTTTCTTTCGGCCGCTCCCCCGTTCCCGCCCGCCCGTCGTTTCGTCCCCTTTACCCCCGCCGACGCTTGAACAGTTTCATGATCTCCGGCAAGAACGCAAGGGCAAGCCCTATCGCAACGGCGGGGGCGGCGACCGCCGCGATCAAGGCCGCGTCCGATATTTCGGGCGGCGAATTGTCGAATTTGAAATTATGGTCGATGTATTTTATATCGTCCGCGTACTCGTTATAGATTTTAATGTTCTCCTTGCCGCG
>JAISFM010000063.1 GCA_031263605.1 Clostridiales bacterium
ACGCTCTACCGCCGGTAGAGTGCGCAAGAAGCGGCCGGACAGTGTCGGCAGGAGCAGGCAATTCGGCATGAGTAAAGCGAATGTATGCGCAGGGCTAAAAACCCGCGACAGTGTGGATAAGCCCCAAGACCGGCCTAACTGATTTTGAGCGCAATAGAGTTGTTACGAAACCTACCGTGTCGGTTCAATTGTTTGCGCATAGATCCTACAACACACTCGCGGCGACAGCATTTATTTTTGGCGGGCGGGAAAAGTTTAAAAGCCGCGAAAATCCGCATGTCATCTCTCCGTTTCGCCGCAAACTCTGTTGCATGACGCACTCAACCCTTCTCAAAAAAAGCAAATGTTACGGTGACAACACATGACTTTTTGCCCCGCCGCCGGTTTCGGTCGAGGGGGCGCGGCGTTTATCACACCGACGCGAATGCGCGGCCGAACAAAAAATTCTCTGCCAAACGCTATCAAACGCCTTTCGATTCCGGCGGCGGCTCGCGGTATTCGGCCTGTTCCGCCCGCGCGCCCATGCGGAAATTTCTTATGCGGCCCAATCTCGGCGACATCGGTTTTTTACAATTTCATCTCAAATGTCAGCGTTTTCCCCGCAGGCAACTCTAAATTGCGGATTAAACCGGTTTCGGGGTTATAGGCTTCGGAGAGCGGCCCCTTGTATTTGCGCACGCCCGCGGGCAGTTTCACGTCGATCATATTGGAGCGTTTGCATTTTAATTTCAGCGTCATATTGCCCTTTTTGCGGTCCCATTCCATGTCAACCTCCGCGCCCGCGCGGGTCAATAAGCCGGAAACCGAGCCGCGCGCGAAACTTTCGGGCAAAGCGGGCAGGATTTTAACGAACTTCGGCGTGGACTGCACCAGCATTTCCTGCACCGCGTTGGTCAAACCGAGGTTGCCCTCCAAATCATAGGCCGCCCATCCGCCCTGAACGCCCAAACCGGTTCCCCGCCAATCGTTTTCGGCAGTGACCAGATTGTCCATGACGCACACGCGGACGACGTTGTTGATCAATTCCATCGCGGATTCGACGTCGGACAAACGCAAAAACACATTGGCAAGCCGCGCCCACGAATTTGACGTCGCGGTCTGCAAGGATGCGGACATTTTGCGTTTGGCGGCGGCGAGCGCGGGCTTGGCCATCTCGCACTCCTGCTCGCCGAACTCGTTGCCCGGAAATGCGGGATACAGGTGCGGCAACGTGCGCGCGGCGTAATTATCGGTCAGTTTCGCGTCGGCGTATTCGGACAACGCGCCGTCCTCGTTGACGGCGTAGGCCGGAATGCGCGTCAACATATCCTTCCATTTCGGGATTTCGTCCTTGTTGGCGTGAGCGGTCTCGGACGCGGCGATGATATTTTTCAACAAATCCTTGGCGGCGGCAAAATCGACGGTCGCGTTCTTGGCGATCCCGATTTCCACATTGTCGGCAACGAAACTCGCGGGCGTGTTGTCGGGCGAATAGGACGGAACCGTCTCATATTTGCCGTCGTCCCTCACCTTAAAGAACTCCTCGTAAAACAAAACGGCGTCCTTCATAAAGGGCAGCGCGGTATTTTTCAAAAATTTCACGTCGCCCGTGAACAGATAATAATCGTAAAACAGACGCGCGACCGCGGCCGCGTAATAGGTCGTGTGCAAAACCTTAGGATCCACCGACCCGACCAAGCCGCCGCCGGGCGCGACCGTCGCGGGGACCATGATGCCGCGCGTGCCGAACAGGCGGGCGGAGTTTTTCTTGAAATCGTCGTGCAGGGGCGCGAGCGCGGCGAACACCGCCAAAGAAAACTCGTTCAGATTGCCCGCGAACGTGTGGGCGTACATCGTTTGCAGAGTCTCGTCGAACCGCAATTCGGAATTGACGCCCGCGTAATCCCCGCACCACAAGCCGTATTGCGCCATCGGGCGGGCTTTCTCGTCGGTCGCCGAAATCATCAAATAGCGGCCGTAAGCCCACAACTTCTCAATCAACGCTTGGCTAGCGCCGTTCTCGCGCGCGTCGTCGAGCAGATCCTCGACAAACCAGTCGCGCCTCTGGTCCTCCAACTCCAATTCCGCCGAATTGAACAGGCGGGCGTGCAATTGGCTGTGCTCCTTCAATAATTTGTCATAGGGCAATTTAATGCCCGTGAGCAGCGCGCGTAAATTTTTCCATTCCTTTTCGCGCTGGCTCTCGACGAACAGTTTGATCAGGACGAGTACGCGGTCGGCTCCTTTGATTTGAATGGAATTGTCCTTAACCTCCTGCATCCCGCCGTAATATTTGATGTTGGCGACCGCGCCGAACTCCGCGCCGCTGTCGCTTCGCGCCGAATAATAGGCGAAAAACGGCTCGTATTTGACGGTCACGCCTTCGGGCGTTTTGGACACCCCCGCGGGCATACGGACGGCGGTCTTATCGTGCACGTCCAACGAAAAGCCCACGTCCACAGCCTTGCCGCCGCTTTTTGTAATTTCCAAACAAATTAAATCCTGCTCTCTCGACACGAACAAGGAACGCTCGTATTTCGTGCTTCCGTCGCGGTAGGTGACGGAAATCTCGCCGTTCTCCATATTCAGGACGCGCATATATTCGCGGGGCGCGTTGGAAAGGGGCATCGTGATTTTAAAGTCGGCGACCGGTAGGGGGACGGCGGCGCGCGGGCGGTACCCTTTATTGACAAGGGCGTTGGACAGTATGTATTCGGCGTCCTTCAATCGGTTTTCGGACAACAGCCTTTTAACGTCCTTGATTTTGTCGGCGACGTCGGGCAAGACGTTGCCGTGCCCCTGCCACCACAAATCGCCGTGCGTTAAAAGAACCGTATCGGCTCCCGCTCCGCCATAGACGGCCGCGCCGGTTTTACCGTTGCCCGCGGGGATCGCGCCGCGGTACAGCGCGCTCCACCATTGGCTAGGGCGTTTGAATTTCAATGCCGTTTTAGGTTTTCTGATGTTCATAGTGACTCCTTTTACAGGGGGGGGGCGTGATTAGGGAATAGTGATTAGTGGTTAGTGGTTAGTGTCGGTCAGAGAACATTGCGCGTTCTCTCTGTCATTCCGATGCGCCATCCTTGTTGTCCTTGCGAGCGGAATGCGCCCTCGTTGTCATTGCAGGAGCGCGGAGCGCGACGCGGCAATCTCTACCGAACAATGGAACGCCGCGCGTGTCCTCTCTGTCATTCCGATGCGCCGTCCTTGTTGTCCTTGCGAGCGAAATGCGCCCGCCTTGTCATTGCGAGGAGCGCGGAGCGCGACGCGGCAATCCCTACCGAACAACGGAACGCCCCGCGCGTTCTCTCTGTCATTCCGATGCGCCGTCCTTGTTGTCCTTGCGAGCGAAATGCGCCCGCCTTGTCATTGCGAGGAGCGCGGAACGCGACGCGGCAATCTCTGCCGAACAACGGAACGCCGCGCGCAATGTCATTTCGAGCGAAGTCGAGAAATCCCCAACCTCTTTATATTCCCCTCCCTCGGAGGGGTGCCGCCGTAAGGCGCCGGGGTGGTTTATCTGTCATTCTGAACGCAGTGAAGAATCCCAACCGTTTGCGCTCAAAATCTCCGCTCACGGGCAAGAAACATATAGCATAATAAAAGTTTCTTTTGCGTCAGCATCCAAACTTCTCAATTCTCAATTTTCCTTTCCCCTCATTCCGTAATTTTAATCGTCCAATCGAATACGATTGTCCCGCGCACATGGGCGCGTTTGGTCAAAGTATCGCGCAAATCCTTGTATTCGGCGACGGTTCTGCCCAGATCGAAGTCGTGTTTCGAGAAATGGTCGAGAAAAGAACTTTCTAAACTCGCGTTGTTGACGTACTCGCGGTATTCGACGGTTTTCTCGAATCTTTGGCTGTCGGTTACAAAGGTGATGTACATGGCGTTCCGCAGGGTCAGGACGATCGTCTCCTTGTTCGTCAAATCGACGACCGTCTGTTCCATATAGTTGGTGGAAAGCGGATAATACTCCCGTAAAACGACGGATTTAATCGATTTGTCGGTGTTATCGATCGTCAGCGTATAGGCGGTGCTGTACGTATTGTATTTTGCGCTCGTGCCGAAAGCGGGCGTGACCCGGTATTTGTGCGAATAACCGGTATTTTCCGACCCGCTGCTCTGGGACTCGCGTATCCACGCGGGGTCTTTGCTGCTCAAATAGGAATAATTTTCCGCGTCGTATTTGACATACGCGGCCTTGTCGGCATCCCACGCGTACCCATCCAAATAATCGGCCATATAGCGGTAAGCGTCCAAATCCTTGACCATCCAATAATTGCCCTCGTCCTTGTCCTTCGTCCGCACATAGACCAACGCGTCGTCGTAAAAGCCGAACGAGAAGCCCTGTTTGCCCGAGATGTTGCGCGAGAAACTGCCCCCTACGTTCACCGTGGCCACGAGGACGACGAACAGCACGGCCACGAGGAACGCAAAGCCCGTCGCGTTGGAATACCGCATCGGTCGCGTGACGACCTTGTATTCCTTATGCTGTTTGACGGGCGCGCGCCCCTTTGCCTTGGCGGCGGCGGCGGCTTTCTTTTGCGCCTGTTTGTCGGCGGCGGCGTCCCTGACCGTCTCTTGCCTGAATTTCAAGGGCGGCAGTTTGGCGAACACCTTGTCGAGCGCGGGCTTCAAATATGAAAAGTAGGGCGTGATAAAACCCAGCGTGAGCAGCGGCAGCGCAGTAATCAGCGGATACATCGAAGCGCCCAACGCGTCGCCCGCGAGTATGCAGATCGGCAAAACGATCGGAACGCACAAGACGAGCGGCACAAACGGCAGGAACAGCCGCTCGATCGAGAATCCGAATTTGTCCTTAAATTTTTCTTTAAACAGCGTCGTGCACAGGAATACGACCGCTTCGAGCAGGGCGAGCCACGCGAGTACAAACGAAACCTCGGGCAGCGCGAACGACAGGGCGGCGGCGACAACGCCCAAAATCAGCGTCGAGCCGATCACCACGTCCTGCGCGCGTATCTTAAAGACCCTTTTAAAGATGTTGACGACGATCGCCGAGAACAGCGCGGCGAAGGCCAACGCGCACATCATGAGGAACGGCGACGACGCCGAAACGCGGGAAACCGCGTGAATATCGACGACGCCGAACAGGGCGGCCAGCAACGCGAACAGGTAATACGCGCCGTACATCAATCCGACGCCCAAGCCGACCGCCAACGCTTGCGCGGCCGCGCCCAGCCCCGCCTTCTTCAACGAGAACGCCTTTAATTTGACGTTGGCCAAAACCGCGAACAGCAAGAGGCCGACGATCAGCGCGCCCAAAACGATCGCGACGGCGATCGGGTAGTACACGGTCATGAACGTCAAATAGGTGAAGAACACCGCGTTTTGCGAGGCGGGCAGTTCGGACAAATCCGCATCGCCGAAATGCGCCGCAAGGCGCAGCATGATGTCGCCATGTTGGCTCAAAAACCGCTGTCCGGCCGCGTCGGTCGCATTGGCCAAATTGTCGTTGGCGGTGTGGTAATTGTCCCCCCCGCCGATATTGGCGAAGTTGACCCCCGGGACGTCGTCCTTTTTATAGACGGAAAAGTCGGTGCCGTTGGGCATAACCGAATAGATGAAATTGGCCAGAGAATTGGTATAGATTGAATTGTTGATTTTGGCGTATTGGCGGATCACTTCGGCGTTGCCCGAATGGGTCTCGAACATGACGTCGGTGCCGCTTGTCCCGCGGCTCTCGAAATTGGCGACGAAGCCGACGTTGCTTGTGCCGTCCGCTTTGACCAACGCGCCCTCGAACCCTTTGAACAGGCGGGACAGCGACGCGCCGTACAGCCCGTTTTCCTCGCCGTCGGTAAAGACGAACGCGACGTTGTTTTGCAGTTTATATTCCTCGGGGTGTTCGGCCATGTACCGAATAACGGTCAGCATGGCGGCGACGGAAGACAAATCGTCGCGCGCGCCGGGACCCATCGGCACGCTATCGTAATGCGCCTGAAACACGACGGTCTGCGAGGTGTCGGCGTTGATCTTGGCGGGGAACACGGCGATGATGTTTTTTAAACGCAAGCCCCACCGGATATTGACGGTATCCTCGTCGGTATCGGCGTCGCGGTCGGGGTCGTAGGAGTCCTTGTACTCCAAATAAGCGTCCTGCTCGTACCACGTGGGCAAACGCCCGCCGTCCGCGCCCTTTAAATATGTCGCGGTTTCGGCGACGCCCTTAAAAACGTTCTTGCCCCCCGCCGCGCCCGTGTCCGTGTCGGCGATCTCATAGGATGTGCTCGCCTTCTCGGGGCGGTCGAAATCGTTGCCGGTTTCGGGGTTGGTGTTGGTCGCGGGATCGTAATAATCGAGTTTGTATTTGGAGTTGGCGGGGTTATGTTTAACGCCGCTGTCGGTAAGGATCGCGCGGATGTCCCGCAGGACGCGATCGTGCTCGCTCTCGTCATAGACGGAGTGCGGGGCGTTGGACAAACCGACGAGGGTTTCCAATGTTTTTGTTGCGGCATCGACGTCAAAGTTGCCGCGCGCGCTTCGCCCGCCGACGTCCACAATCGAAAAGACGAGTAGCAGGACGGCCAAAAAGCCGAGGATTGAAAAGTATATGGACTTAAAAAGTTTCATTGCAATCTCCCATGGTCTCAAACGGTTTACGATCAATCCTTATTATTTTACCACGGAACGGGGGTTTTAGGCAAATCATTTTCTTGCCATTTTCAATAATTTTTAGGCCAACCCTTTCCACGCGCCTAAAAAAGCGAAAAATCCCAATCATTAGAGTTGTTACGGAACCTCCAATGGGAGCGAAACGCGCCTCTTTTGTCATTGCGAGGAGCGCGGAGCGCGACGCGGCAATCTTTACCAAACACAGGAACGCCCGCGCCTTCGTTGTCATTAGACTTGTTACGAGGAGCGCGAACGCCCCTGTTGTCATTGCGAGGAGCGCGAAAGCGCGACGCGGCAATCTCTACCAAACAGGGGAACGCCCCGCGCAATGTCCCCCGACCGAAACTGTGGACTGTGCACTGTGGACTATGCACTGTCCGGTCATTGCGAGGAGCGCAAAGCGCGACGCGGCAATCTCTACCAAACACAGGAACCCCGCGCCTCTCTTGTCCTCACGGGCGGAACGCCGTTCTTCTCTTGTCATTTGTTTGCCGTGAAGAATCTCAACCGATGAAAATTGGGGAGTGTACAAACCGCGTTGCTCATGAACACGGCTCGACTTTGCGCGAAGGACAGCGAAAAGCGTCCGACATGGCAATCTCTAAAAAAGGTGCGTTTCGTGTTTTGTAGAGATTGCCGCGCTTCGCGCAATGACCGGTAGCAACGCGGTTTGTACACTCCCGAAAATTGGAAATTAAAGGATAAGAGTTTGCGCTAAAAAGTTTCCGCTCATGGGCAAGAAACATACAGCAATCCAAAGCCCTTTCTTGCGTCAGCGTCCGACACTTCTCAATTCTCAATTCTCAATTTTTAATTCCTTCTTTCCCTCTCCCCCGCCCCTGCGCCGCCGCGCTTCTTTCACGGTCAAGGCCACGATAACGAAAAGCGCGAGCGCAATCGACAGGATTTGCGCGGGCGACAGGACGACAAACAAGCCGCCGCGCTCGTCCCCGCGCAAAAATTCCAGCGCAAAACGCAAAACGGCGTAGGAAACCAAATAAATATAAATCCGGTTTCGGTTGAATTTTTCGTTTTTGACAAACAGAAAGACGGCAAAGAGAACGAGAAGCGCGGCCGCTTCGAAAAGTTGGGTCGGAAAGACCTTGACGCCGGGGCCGTACTCGAAATAGGCGGGCGAGTTTTGCGGGAAAAGAACGCCGAACGGGCCGTCCGTGGGCCTGCCGTAGCAACACCCGCCCAAGAAACAGCCGATACGCCCGAGGCAATGCGCGAGCGGTATGGAGAGTGCGAGCAGGTTGAGCCACGTCGTCAGGGGCGTTTTCAGTTTCAGCGGTTTTTTAAGGAGCAGGTACCCCGCGACGAACCCTAAAAGCCCGCCGATCAAGCCGCCGTAAAAGGTGATGCCGCTCCACTTGAAACCGCTGTTTTCGGGGATTTTGAACACCGCGTCGAACAGCGCGGAAAAAAAATAGCCGATCCCTAGCCCCGCGGCCATCAAGAACAAAATGTTGCCGACCTCGCCGGCCGGTACGCGCAGCCTGTTGAGGGCGATCAAAACGACCGTCAAAAACAGAGCCGCAATCCCGACCGCGACCAACAGGGTATAGGTGGATATGCCGAAAAAACTGTTATACATACTCAAAAAAAACGCCGCGCACAGGCCCGAATGCCGCAAAGCGGCTCGGCGCCCCATTTGCGCGGCGTTTCCTTATTATCCGTTTACTTGTTTCTGTTGTCGTTTAGGATTTTACGCGTTTGCTTTCGCCGACAAAAGCGAAAATAGCCGCCAAAATCAACAGTATCATCGCGAATATCCCCATAACGAGAGCAAGAGGGAACACGATAATAAGCACAATGTTCAAAATCACGCCGAGCGTCATCAACGCCCCCGCGATTCTGCCGTTTTTCAAACTCATCGCCGCGCCGACGATCGCGACAATCGCGCCGCCGATACCGCAGAGATAAGCGACCCACGTGACATTCGTAGCCTCGACCAACTCGCCGGCTTCGTTCATCACTTTCGTGACCTCGTCAACCGCTTTCGCGCAAGCCGTCGTGCAGAGGCTGCCCAGAAAACTGAGGATGCCGCCGATCAAGCCGCAAACCATCGCGCCCACCAAAAGGCCGTTTTTCTGTTTAGCCGCGGGCTGCACGGGAGCCGGCTGATAGGGCGGCTGCTGATAAGGCTGTTGCTGATACGGTTGCTGCGGCTGCTGATAGGGCTGTTGCTGCTGCGGCCCCTGCGGCGGCTGTTGTGGGGGATAACTCATTGAAACACTCCTTTCTTTTTCGCCCCTATGGGACGAAAAAATCAAAAAGGCCTAGGCCTTTTTGATATTAATAGATGACAGTATATCACTTCTGTCTCATTGTGTCAACTATTTTTTTACAGTTTTTTCACATTTGCTCAAAATTTCCGGCAAAATTTTTGACCGAACCTTAATCATTAATCAATGATGATTAATGATAAATGACTAATGATTAATGATTAATTTCGGATAGGGTTCATGCAAGCGGCGTCGCCTGTGGGTAAGAAACTTAAATCATACCCAAAGTTCCTTTTTCGACAGGTCAATAATCAATGATGATTAATGATTAATTTCGGATAGGGTTCATGCAAGCGGCATTGCCTGTGGGCAAGAAACTTAAACCATACCCAAAGTTCCTTTTTCGACTTTCGACAGGTCAACAATCCTGCATTCCGCATTATCATCCCAACCGTCCCGCGATTTCCCGGATAAACTCCCGCGCGTTCACCCGCTTGACCGGTTCCGTCCCGATATACAGGGGCGCGAGGTCGCCCGTCAGAACGCCCTCGTTGATCGCGCCCTCCACCGCGCGCTCTAATTTGTCCGCAAAGCCCGCCAGATCGGGCAAGCCGTCCAGTTGCCCGCGCTTGCGCAACGCGCCGCTCCACGCGAAAATCGTGGCTACGCCGTTGGTGCCGGTTTCCTCGCCCTTCAAGTGCTTGTAATAATGGCGTGTGACCGTGCCGTGCGCGGCCTCGTATTCGTATTGGCCGCCGGGCGCGACCAGCACCGAGGTCATCAGCGCGAGGCTGCCCATAACCGACGCGGCCATATCGCTTAGAACGTCGCCGTCGTAATTTTTGAGGGCCCACACAAACCCGCCCTCGGATTTGACGGCGCGGGCGACGCTGTCGTCGATCAGCATGTACTCGTAACGGATGCCTTTGCCCTCGAACCGCGCGGCAAATTCGGCGGCGACCTCGGCGAAAATCTCCTTAAAGCGGCCGTCATAGGTCTTGGCTATCGTGTCCTTCGTCGCGAACCACAAGTCCCGCCCCTCGTCCAGCGCGTAGGCAAAACAGGCGCGCGCGAACGAATAAATCGATTTGTCGGTGTTGAACATGCCCATCAACACGCCCGGCCCGTCGAATGTATGAACGGGCTTGTCCGCCGTTTTGCCGTCCGCGTACTCTACGCGCAGGGAGGCCGCCGCCGCGCCGGTCACGCGCAGTTCGGCGGCTTTATAAACGTCGGCATAGGCGTGGCGGGCGATCGTGATCGGCTTTTTCCAGCCGGGGATATAGGGCGCGATGTTTTTGAGCGCGACGGGGGCGCGGAAAATCGTGCCGTCCAGCGCGGCGCGCAGCGTGGCGTTGGGGCTTGGGTACATGCGTTTTAAGCCGTATTCGGCGACGCGCTGCAAGTTCGGCGTGATCGTGGCGCATTTACAGCCCACGCCCCATTTCCGAATCGCATCGGCGGCGGCGAGCGTGACCCCGTCGTCGGTTTTGTCGCGGTTCGGCAACCCCAAATCGTAATACTCGGACTTTAAATCGACAAAGGGCGCGATCAAGTCCTCTTTGATCCATTGCCAAAGGACGCGCGTCATCTCGTCGCCGTCGAGTTCGACAATCGGGTTTGTCATGCGTATTTTTTTCATAGTTGCTCCTTTTCTGCGTCGGACAGCAGATTGAATTGAGAATTGAGAAGTTAAGGTCAGGTCCTGTAAACAAGCCGGTCGCGGGTAAGAAACATATAGCATAATAAAAGTTATTTCTTGCGACAGCATCCGACACTTTTCAATTTTCAATTCTCAATTCTCAATTTCCTTGCCCGACACTTTTCAACTTTCAATTTTCAACTTTCAATTTATTTGTTCATCTTCAAACTCCTCGCCGCGCTCCGCACCACGTCCGTCTTATAGGCGTACCGCAAACCGTCCTTCAAATCGCGCTCGCATTCGGCAAAGTACACCAGCCGGTCGATCAGGTGCGTAAAATCCACGCCCTCGCGCTCCCAAAGGTAAAAACTCAGCGAGCCGGGAATTGTGTTCACCTCATTAATATAAACGGTCTCGGACTTTTTGTCAACAAGAAAATCGACGCGTACCACGCCTTTGGCGTTTATCGCCCGAAAAACTTGCCCCGCGGCCTCCCGCACCCGCCCGCGCAGCGCCTCGCCGACCCGCGCGGGAAACTCGCGCCGCAAACTTTGCATCCCGATTTTCCCGCCCCCGCCGCCCGCTTTGCCGTTTCCCCCGCCGCCCTTTACGCCCTTGCCGCCCGCCTTTCCCGTCGTGCCGCCGCCCAAATATTTGTCCTCGAAGGTCAAAAACTCGTGCCACGCGGCGGGGCGTTCGCATTCGGAAATCTTGATGTCGTCCTCGATTCCCAGCACGGAGCAGTTCAACTCGAAAAAATCGGCGAGGGCGCGTTCGATTAAAATCCGGCGGTCAAAGGCGGCGGCCGTCGCGATTGCGCCCCGCAAAGCGTCCCTGTCCTTGCAGACCGAAATGCCGATGCTGCTGCCCAGATTCGCGGGCTTGACGACGCAAGGGTATCCGACGGCCTCCTCCGCGCGGTTCAAAACCGTTTCGGGGGCGCGTTCAAACTCCCCCGCCGTGAGCCACGTAAATTCGGCCGTAGGGATTCCCAAACCCATGAAGATCAGTTTGGCGGCGATTTTATCCATGCACGCCGCCGACGCGG
>JAISFM010000090.1 GCA_031263605.1 Clostridiales bacterium
GGCTTGCCGATTATGCGAAGGACGGATATAGAATATCCTCAATATGCCGAGGCGTCCCGTAACGACCAATACCTTTTGGGCGATTCCATACTCGTCGCTCCTATTGCTGCGGGCGAAAACAGCAATATTGTTCCCGCAAGTTGGCTTTCACATACGGACGGAGACGCGGAAAAGCCCGGGCTTTTGGGCAGATATTATAACAATGCGAATTGGACGAGTAACTTTACCGCCGGAATTGACGGCAATATTAACTTCGATTGGGGAACGGACGGCCCGATTTCTGCCGGCGCGGATAATTTCTCGATAGTATGGACGGGTAAAGTAAAAATCGGCTCAAAAGACGCCGCGTTGCAGTTTTATGCGGATGACGCTATTCAAGTGCGTATTAACGGGCAGATTGAAGTTGACGGGTTGGACGTATACGACACTCTTTTAAATACGCCGTTTTACGCCGCTGGCTCGGTTCTTGATATAGAGGTACGGTATGCGGAATACGGCGGCAACGCCCATATATATGTATTACAACGAGGACGGGAACAGCGAAGTTGCGCGCACGGTCTTTATTCCCGACGGAACATGGATTGACGTTTGGTCGGGCGAGCCTTTTGTCGATCCGCAGACAATAACGGCGGAACATAATCTTTCCACTTTGCTTATCTTTGTTCGGGAGGGTTCGGTCGTTGCGTTAGCGGAAAACATGTCCCATACCGGCGAATCATGATGAGCAATGTCTATCAAATTTTGGAAATGCTCAACGCCGGACTCAGATTGTCCCACACGCTGTTGGAGGACGGCAAGTACGACGAATTGCCCGATTGCCCGAACGGTTCAAGATACTTAAAAAGAATGCGGAGGCGGTGATGATAAAGGGATGAGCGGAGCAAACGAAACGCCGAACGTAATGGTACGGCTGAAAGATTACCCACTCAACGGCGGCGGTTACTCCGGCCGCCGTTCTTTTTACGTCGGCGGCGCGGCTGACGACTATATGAAGTACATCGAGAAAGGGATCGTGGCAAGCGCAGACGAGCAGGACGTGAGGTCCGATTACATCAAATGCATTGATGACGCTGCTAAAAGCGTAGGACTGTTCGGCGAGGGCGGGCTTCTTTCACGGGAGCGGAAAGCGGAACTGCGAAAACAATTCCGGGCGACGGGCGGCAACATCTGGGACATGATAATCAGTTTCAAGGAAGGCTACGGCGACAGGTATATGCGGGATACGGCGACGGCTCACGCTCTTTTGAAAGCGCATCTTAACCGCTTCTTCAAGAACGCCGGACTCGTTCCCACAATGTGGCTTGGTATGCGGGGCTTCATACCAATACGGATAACAAGCATCTGCATGTCAGTTTTTGCGAGAAGGAGGCCTATGTTCCTGCGACGTGAAAAGGACGGCAAGTTTTATCACTACGGCAAGTTGCGGCAGACAAGCATCGACGGTTTCAAGATTAGTATCGAGCAATATTTCTCGGACACTACTATGTAACTGAAAACCGACAGGGCCGAACTCCTTGCCGCCGTGAAGGGCGGATTGACCGCGACGCGCAACTCAAAAACATGGTTGAGGAATTAGCGAAAGAAATGCTGCGCCTCAAACTTGATTAACGTATCTTTGTTAAAGGCTCGAACCTTGCAGCCTTTGTTGTGGACATGGTTTATGCCGTTCGCGTACATATTCAGTTGTAAATATGTTTTGCGTATCGTTCATTTGAAATTTTCCCTCTTTGCTAAAATGCCCCGCAATAGGGGGCGGTATCGGCCTATTCAATTTTTCAGTCAGTTTCAATCAGTTTCGCTTTATATACGATATAAACAAACCTTCGGCGGCGGGAAACAACATAAAAAAGGTTTATTGTTTCTAATTTGCAAAGCATACACGGTTAGCCTTTAAACGGGTCTTTAAACACACTAATCGCGATTTATTTAGATTGATTATTTACGCGATTTGTGGTATAAATATAGTGTCGCATCAATAAGGGTATACCCTTTTTGATTTCGCGGCGGGGCCTTTTGGCCCCGCCGCGAAATCAAAAGAGCATTCATCGGAGAGAAATATGAGCAATAGAAATCAACGCGAGAAACAGTCCTCGGAAAAAAGCATGAGCGTCAGAATAGCGATTGTCGAGGACGACGACAAAAACGCGGAAACGCTGCAACAGTATATCCGGCGGTACGCGGCCGAAAGCGGGACGGCGTTTTCGGTGATACGGTTTTCGGACGGCATGGACATTGTGACGAACTACAAGCCGGTTTACGACATCATTCTGCTAGACATTCAAATGAAATTGCTGTCGGGCATGGACGCGGCCGAATACATCCGCAAACTGGACAAAAGCGTCATTTTGATTTTCATCACGAACATGGCGCAGTACGCCCTGAAAGGCTACGCCGTGGACGCGCTGGACTTTTTGTTAAAGCCCGTGCCGTACTTCGCCTTTTCGCAGCAACTCAAACGCTCGGTCGCAAGGCTGGAAGCCGGCCGGTCGGAGTTTCTTTTACTGCCCATCGAGGACGGCATGGTCAAGTTGGACGTTTCGCAGATCGTTTTTATCGAGAGCCTCAAACACAGGCTGACCGCGCACACGCGCGGCGACGCGTACAGTTTCTTTTCGTGCACGGCCCTCACGCGCGGCGGGGCTTACAGATTTTTTCCGTGCGCGATGAAGGATTTGGAAAGCAGCCTTGACCAAAACGTTTTTTCCCGCTGCAACAACTGTTATTTAGTCAATCTCGCCTATGTCAAGGCGGTCAAGGGCGACACCGTGACCGTAAGCGGACACGATTTGGCCATCAGCCGCCTGCGCAAAAAAACCTTTTTGGCGGCCTTGGCGGAGTATGTAGGGAAGGGATACGCCGCTTATTAAATGAGAGAGGAAGGGGCATTCGGAATGAAAGAGTAGCGCATTCGGAATGAAAGAGGAAGGCGCGGGGCGTTCCCCTGTCCGGTAGAGATTGCCGCGTCGCGCTTCGCGCTCCTCGCAATGACCAATAACTGTGCACTACCGCTTGCGCAAAGTCCTTTATCCAATAACTGTGGACTGTGCACTATGCACTGCCGCTTGCGCAAAGTACTCTATCCAATAACTGTGGACTGCCAAAAACAGTGCACTGCCCCTAAACCGTGCCCTGTCCAATATAAGGATACGTTATGAACGAATTGATCCCTGATATACCCAGAATCCATACGGCGGTCGCGGAATGGGCGGCTTGCATGGTCTATGTCTTGATACTGAAAAAACGGTTCAAGGGCGCGGCGCTGTGGGCGGCCTCGGCGGGGGCGTTGGGGTTTTTCTGCGGCTTGCAGGTTTTGGCCGGAATCGCCCCGCTGTGGCTGTGGATACCGTGCATGGCCGCGGCGGCGGGCGCGATGTATCTGACGATTTTCGCGTTCACCCGCTGCAAAGCCTCCGGCGCGCTCTTTTGGACGGCGCGCGCGTTCATTTTGGCGGAATTTGCGGCCTCGCTCGAATGGCAACTGTATTATTATTGCGCGCGGCTGCTACCCAATGCCGACAAAACCGCCCTGCAAATCCTGTTTTTGGCGGCGGTCGGCGCGGCCGCCTGCGCCGCGGCCTGTTTTCTGGAACGGCGGTACGCCTCGGCCAACGACCGATTGACCGTCACGCGGGGAGGCGGCTTTACGGCGGCCGCGCTGGCCGCGGCCGTGTTCGCCCTCGGCAACATGAGTTTCATCACCTCGAACTCGCCCGTCAGCGGCAGTTCGGCGACGGATATATTTTGGATTCGCACGCTCGTGGACTTTTGCGGCCTTGCCATGCTGTTCGTCCAACAGGAGCAGCGGCTTTGGCTGTACGCAAAGGACGAGATGCATTCCATGCGCAATATGCTGACGCGGCAGTACGAGCAATACGCCGCGTCCAAGGACAACATCGATTTTTTGAATCGGCGGTACCACGACCTCAAACATCAAATCGGGGTTCTCCGGTCGGAGGGCGACCCCGAAAAGAAAGCCGCGTATTTTGACGAATTGGAGCGGGGAATCAAGGTTTACGAGGCGCAGACGCACACGGGTAACGGCGTTCTGGACGTCGTTTTAACGGGGAAAACGCGGATATGCGCGGAGAACGGGATCAATTTCACGTGCGTGGCGAACGGCTCCCTGTTGGATTTCATGGACGTGATGGACATTTGCTCGGTAGTGGGCAACGCGCTGGACAACGCGATCGAAAGCGTCGTCCAATTGCCCGACGTGGACAAACGGCTAGTCAAAATGGCGGTTTATTTGCAGAACGGCTTGTTGGTTTTGCGGTTTGAAAATTATGTGGAGCACAAGCCGGAATTTGAAAACGGCTTGCCCGTCACGACCAAGCGCGACAAGAGAAATCACGGCTACGGCATTAAAAGCATCCGCTCGATAGCGGAAAAGTACGGCGGCAGTATCGGCATCCGCGTCGAAGGCGATTGGTTCACGCTCTGCCTGTTGATTCCGCATGACGGCCACGCAAAGGAATGAAAGGGGTTTGGGGAAAACTTTTTGAAAAAAGTTTTCCCCAAACCCCTTTCAAAACTTTCAACAGGGGAAACAGGGGAACGCGCGCACAAACCCTCTGTCATTAGAAACGCCCCGCGTGTCATTGCGAGGAGCGCGAAGCGCGACGCGGCAATCTCTACCGAATACGAAACGCGCCTTTTTATATAGAGATTGACAGCAATGGACGCTTTACGCGTCCTCCTCGCAATGACATGCCGAGTTTAGGTTCCGCAATGCCCCTGTTACCATTTATGCGGTCAATATGATTATTTTTGCGGTGAGGTATTCGCATTTATAGGATTGTGTGATAGGATTGGGGCGGTCAAGCGCGTTGCGCGATGCGCAAGCGCAAGGCAGAATGAAGGACAAGAGGACATTGCGCGAAAAAACTTGTCATTCTGAACAGAGTGAAGAATCTCAACCGATTAAAGATGTGGGAGATTTCTCGACTTCGCTCGAAATGACAGGAAGTTTGGGCGCAATCGGACAAGAGGACATTGCGCAAACCCGTGTCATTGCGAGGAGCGCGAAGCGCGACGCGGCAATCTCTACCGAATAC
>JAISFM010000131.1 GCA_031263605.1 Clostridiales bacterium
GTAATATATTCGTAGTCCATCGTCGCCGCCGAGATAATATTGAACACTTTCTTTACTATCTTTTCCTCGCGGTAGATCTTCGCTTCCTTTTTTGCAAGTTCCGCCAATAACAGCCGCCGTGCCTCGGCGTCGCGCCCGTTCTCCGGCGTTTGCTTCAATGCGGTATTCAGCCGCGCCGCCTTGTCAATCGAAATCGTTTTGCCCATCGCATCGCGTATAGGCGCGGGGGCTTCAAGGTCTACCTTTTCAATTTTTGAAAGGGTACGTTCGCCGAGGCCGGCAATTTTGGCAAGTTCCTTGCGCGTATCGACAGGAGAAGCGGCTTCCGGCAAATTTGCCGAAAGGCTATATTGGTTCACGCCCCTATACTGATTTTCCCTTGCCCTTATCATCTTTGTTATCGCTTGGCGCGGCCCGCGGGTTGTACGCGATACCCGCCTGTTCCGATCCGTTTGTCTCCCCCGCCTTTGCATACCGTTTGCATAAGTCCGACATGATTTCCATTTTCGTTTGACCTCCAATCCGCATAAAAATAGGAAGCCGTTCCGCTTCCCGTTCTTTGTAATATCGATTCTTTTTACCGCTTGCCCTTTGAAAACGCGCGTAGCGCGCGCAAAACGCGGTATCCGCGTTGTTGCCCTATCGGGGGCGGCAGGAAAGCGCGGGACGCGCGCAACTGCATCTCGCCTTATCCTGTTGTCCTATTTTAATTAAAATACCCCCGTTTCGCATCAGTTTTCGGGCGACAAAAATACGCCTTTTTTACATACTCGGGGCGTGGGCTACGTCGTCCCGAGCCCCCGTTCACGTCTGCGCGCGGCTTTCCCATTACCGCCGCGCGTGGCTATGTCGGCTTTTTAGGCTTGGATTTGAACGCCTTTTGCTTGCGCATAAACCCAATGACAACGATTTGCCGTTTGGGTGCGCCTTAATTTCGGCTTGCTTGTTTGGGTTTTCAGCGTAACGCTGCCGCCCATCCTGCCGCCGTTCCACGCCCGACAACGTTGCTTCCGGCTTCACCGCGCCAATGGTGAACGCAATTTTAGTATTAACCCTCCCACTATTAAGGACGGAAAGGGGGCCAAAACCGAAGCCCCCCCCTTATCGATAATTTGCTTGATTATTTTTCAGGCGATCTTTCAGCCCCATGCCGTCTTTACGAACTGTTTCGTTACGCCTAAAATTCCCGCGATCCCCGTAAGGGACTTGCCTTTTTTAAGAAGTTTCAGAACTTCGATTTGCCGCGCCGCCAAGGTTTCAAGTGCAGCCGCCAGATTTCCTTCCCGTTCCCGCGCTCCCTCGACGGCTATGTTTATCGTTTCGGAGCCGGGCGCTGCATGGCTTAGGCGATAAATCTATTGTATTCTCATCGGCTGCTTGTATGCGCCCGCCGCCGCATTATGCCGTATCGTTGCGCTTTCTTCTATTGTTTGCGTAGCAAGTTGCAAATGAACCCTGCTGGGGAAATAACCCTTACAGATTGAAAAAAACCACCGAAAATATGCCAAGCGCGAAACCGGCGTTTTGCCAAAACGAGAGTTTCTCTTTAAAAACGATCCGCGACAGAATGTAGGTTACGAGCAGGGAGCCGGCCGCGATCAGCAGGAAAATTATGCTGACGGGCAAACGTTCGGCCGACACGAGCAGCATAACCGTCAGGTTGACCGCCGCGTTCAGAATGCCCGCCGCAATCCCGAACGGCGCGCCGTACTTCGCTTTTTCTTTTAGGCGCGTTCGCCGCGCAGACAAAATAACCGCCAGATCGACGGCGATTACGGCAAGCATCGCGAAAATCATAAACTCCGCCTTGAAACCGCCGCCGCTCAACCGCTGCTGATAGGATTGCAAAATCGAACACGCCCCGTTCGTGACAAGCGCGGAAACAGCAAACACCGCCCATAGAACGGGCGCCTTGCGGGCTGGCTTGGCGGGCGTCCCCCGCTCCGCGGCAACAGACATCCCTCGTTCCGCCGGAAGGGGCGCGCGCCGCCCTCGGTTAATCAAAAAAATCGAAATTACGAGCAGCGCGAGCCCGGCATAGAAAAAATAGCCGACGCTGTCGCCGAGAAAGAAAATCCCAAAACAGGCGGGCAGCAGCAGCGAATACGATATTAAAAGGGACGTCAAAGACACCTCGCCGTATTTGAGCGCCAAAATCGCGCATGCGCCGCTGATCAAATAGGCCAGCGCAAAGCCCGCGGACAGCAATACGGTCGTTTTGTCAAACGCAAACCGAAAGCCGTTATACGCCCAAAAGAACAGCGCGACCGTCGCGGCCTTAAACACAGTGTTGACAAACGGGTCCGGCCGGGCGCACCGCTTGCCGTACAGCCCGCTGACGATATAGCCGCCGCTCAAACACGACACGCATACGGCCAAATACAAATAGTCCATTTATTTCCGATACGCTATCCGATGCGCTATCCGTGCGCCCGCCGTCAGCATATGCCGAATTCCTTCTGCATATGCCCGCCGATATACAGGTTCTGCCCCAGGCGCGGCGTGCCCGCGTAAATCCACAGCCGGCGAAAAGCGACGGCCATCTGGAAACGGCTCCCGTATTCGCCGCCGCATAATTTATCGTAATTTTTTAACAGCATCCAAAACGGCGTGACCTTGACGCGCGCCAAACGGACGAGCAGTTTTTCGGCGGTATCGGGATGCAACGCCGCATTCCTAACGGCATCCTCCCCTTCTTCCAATATACGCAGGGTTTCCCGCAAAAGCGCGGGGTCGAGGTTTTCGGGGTCGCTCAAAGACTCCATGGAAACGTCGGCCCAAAGGTCCTTGCCGACCTCGCGCCGCTTTCTGTAACCCGGCGGCAACTTGGCGGCGACCTTGGCGTAATGCGCGTCGAACAACTCGATCACGCGCCGCGCCGCGCCCGCGCCCGGCCCGTAATAGCCGGCCAAATACTCGTCGATCAGCGCGGGGACGTCCGCGTCGGGGTTCCACAGCAGTTTTGACCATACGTAGGATTTCAGCCACGCCTGCCAATCGTTGGGCGAGTCGTGCGCCCCCTGCATCATGACGTATTCGACGCCGAGCGACCGCAGGAACCGCGCCGTCCCCTGCGCCGTTTGAAGCGACGGGTTGTACAGGTAATAGTCGGCTTCGATCAAATCGTAGCCCCAAAACCAAAAACGCTTGCAGACCGCGCTCCACGACGCCGCCATTTCCCGCGCGTCCTCCGACTGGCGCGGGTCGCCGTAAGCGTAATAATGGAAGCAGTTGTACGCCAAGCGTATCACCAGATTATCGGCGGGAACCACCGTAGGGTCGATCGGGGCATATTCGCCTTTTTCGTTTTTCACGACGGGCGCGGGCCGTGTTTGGTTGTAGGCGAACGTCACTATCTTGATTTTTCTGCCGCCCAACTCGGCGTCCGCCCATTTTTGCAGCGCGCCCGCCACGGCGTTGCAGAACCGAATCAACACGCCCGCCGCCGTATACTTCCCGACCGCCTCGGTATCACCGAAATCGCAGCAGTCCTCCTGCTCGAACAGAACGTATTCCGCCGACGGATTGGCCAGAATGTCCTTTTTCATCTCGGCGATCACCACTTTCGCGACGCTCACGGGCATGGTTTCGTCCAACGAGCCGTCGGGCGCGATCCCGTTCTCGAAATTCAGGGTCGTATAACTTTCGCTCGGCCAATCCGGGACATAGCCGGGTTTCAGGCGGTAAAATTCGGGGTGCGGCTCGTGATCGGGGGCAAATTCGCCTTTATAGCCGATTTCGCGGGTCGCGTATTTTTCGCCCGGCACATAGCGTTTGGCGTTGTGCGACGCCGCGCCCCTTTGAAAGACCGGAATGCCCCCGCCGTAGGAGTCGGGCAAAGGGTACCAATTGGAAAGCGTGCGCGAATGCGTCACATAATCGTAATCCTTTCCGTCGTAGTAAAGCGGATACGTCAGGTATATCCGCATACGGAAAGCCGGGGACGACGTGAAATCGATTTCGGGCAGGGGGATTTCCGAACGCGCGGGCACAGACGTTTCGTCAACCGCCAAATAGCGTACGCCCAAAAACCGCTCGCAGAACTCGCACGCGCCGTACAGAAAGCCCCTGTCCGTCGCCGCGTCGATGAAAAACCGCGCCCCCGCCGAAACGAGCCGGAACCCGTCGCCGTTCAAAGCGGCGTAGTCCGTGCCGAGCGCGGCCGCCGCCAGCAGGCGCGTGCGCCCGACGGACAGATACCGCCCGTCCCCCGCCGCCGCTTCCGCGTCGCGCGCGACGGGCAGGCGCGCGCCCGTCGCCCGAAAAACCTGGGCGGCGATTTCCGCCGCCGCCCGCTCCTCGGCGGGCGTAGCCCCGTCGGGTATGACGATCCCGTACGGCGCAACGCCGTCTTTTACCAAATAATTTACCGTCTTATTCATAAATTCTCCTTTTTTTTACGCGCCGAAACGCAAATTCCTCACATAGAAATCGTATGCGTCGTTGCCGAAAGCCGAAAACAAATAGATACTGCCGCTATTATCGGAAAAAGCGGCGGTTATGGGAAAACTTACGGTATACCAAACGCCCTGCTGTATGTCGCCGTACGCGACGCTTTCCTCCGTGCCCGTTTTCGTGATTGTGGCGGTAGCGTTCATGTATTTTGCGCCGCCGAAGAAAATCAAGTCTTTGCCCGACGCGTTCAAAGTGTTGTAACAAATGTCGAAAACGAAAGCGGCATACCCGCCGTTATTCGCGAGCAGTTTCGCGCCCGGCACGGACGCGGTTTTGCATACGATCGCCGGCGGGAAAGTCACAGTATAACTGACCGCGCTTCTAAGATAACGGTACGCGCCCGCGGCCGCGTCGAAAACAAAGCCGCCGTAACTCGGCGTGAACTGTGAGAACGCGCCCTCGTATTGCCCGTTCGTCAGCGGGGCGACGGCCGCGCCGAATGCATCCTCCGTATACACCGTAAAGTGAATCGTTTTCGTCCCGATTACCGCCGCGTATTCGCCCGCCGCCGTCAGTTTCAGTTTGTTCCCGTCGGTCAGCGTCACCTCGTTACCGCCGTCCCTCGTCACGGCGTATGCCGGACTCGCCTGACCGAGGCCGGGCAATTCGTACCACTTAGTTTCGTCAATTTGATAGATATAGCCGTCGTTCAATCCCTCGCCGCCAAACCGCATATTCCGCACGAGGAAGTTATACGCGCCTCCGCCGAAAGCCGAAAACATCGATATATAACCGTTGTATTCGGCAAAACTGCCCGTAACGGGGACGCTTACGGTATACCAAACATCCTGCTGTATGTCGCCGTACGCGACGCTCTCCGACGTGGCCGTTTCCGTGATTTGGGCGACCGATACGTTGCGCATGAAGCCCGCGTTGGCGAAAAAGAAAATCAGGTCTTTGCCGTCCGTGTTCAAATCGTCATAATAGATCTCGAAAACGAACGCGGAATACTCGGTGTGGTCCGCAAGCAGTTTCACGCCCGGCACGGACGAGGCGGCGCATATGATTTTGGCCGGGTCGTACTCCGTATAAGAGGATGCGTTTTTAACATAACGGTACGCGCCCGCGGCCGCGTCGAACGCGAAGCCGCCGTAACTCGAATTGTATTGCCCGATCAGGCTCGCGTATTGATTGTTGGCCAGCGGGGCGACAGCCCTGCCGAACGCCTCTTCCGTATACACCGTAAAGGCGGTCGCGCCGCTGCCGCTCGCCGCCGCGTACTCTCCCGCGACCGAGGCCGTGATTTGGCCGTTTACGACGTCCACCGCGCCGTCCGGCCCCGTGACCGTCATGCCCGGGGGAACGGCTATTTTGTCCCCGGCCGTGTATATCCCTTTGTCGTACAGCGACTCATAACCGACAAACGCCGCGCCTGTTTCGAGTGAAAAGGATATTTGACGGCCCGCGAGACCCTCCGTCGGGTGCGCGCCGCCCTCCGTTTCCTCGGCAAGCCCGATCCGCAGATAAAGCGTATAGGGAGTATTCTTGTCAACCGAGGCGGCGTAGAGGAAAACCGCGTTCCCGAACTTCCACCGCGCCGTCCAGTCGCTCCCGTTCGGCGAGGTTTGGAAATACAAATCCCGCTCGTCGTACTCCGGCGCGTCCGGCGTCATCGTGAAATCGGCAACCGACAGCGAAAACGCTATCGCTTCCTCGGAATCCGTCGAAACGACGATTTGCCGCGACACGCGGTCGCCCGGCAATCCCAAATTGCAGCCGAGGTCGGTTTCGGCGTTGAACACGGGCGCGCCGCCG
>JAISFM010000219.1 GCA_031263605.1 Clostridiales bacterium
GGGGGGGCCGCGCGCGCAGCGAGCGGACGGGGTGGTTGCGCAAAGTCTTTTGTCCTTATGCGCCAACAGCGTCATTCTGTTTGCCGTGAACAATCCCAACCGTTAAAAAATTCCCCTCCCTCGGAGGGGTGCCGCCCACGGCGGCGGGGTGGTTATTCGCCGTGCGGCGGGCATGATTTCTTATGCCCTTTTTATCCCGTTTTAATCCCGTTTTAATCCCGCCCCGTAACGCCTCTAATCAACGCGGTTTGCCCACTCCGGGAAGCGGACAAAGTTATACGACGGAAATTTTTATCTCTTTATGGTAACCGTAACTTTTATTCCGCTTTGTAAAGTACGAAAACACATCGATGGTAAAATCGCCTTTTTCCTCGGGCATAAAGGTCGCGCTTTGTTTTTTGGATTGAAACATAAACAACACTTCCGTTTTGGAATCGGACACGGCAACCGAATTGGGTTCCTCGTCCGCTTTTCTGATGCTAATGCGAACCAAACTCGCGCTGTGTCTCACGATATGAAAAAAGATTTGTTTATTCTTTAAGGCGGCGGCGACATGGATTTCTTCGCCGAGTGTTATTTCCCTCGCTATTTCCGCGTTTGTCAACTCGAACCCGTCCTCGGGCGGCGCGGCGAATACGCACACAAGGCCGAAAATAACGGCCGCCGACGCCAAAACGGATAAAATGATCGGCATTGCTTTTTTGTTAGCCATTACACCTGTTTCCCTCACGCCCTCTTTTTCGCGGCCAAAACCCCGAATACGGCGAGCAGGGGCAAAAACGCCCCGCCGAACAGCAAGCACCCCGACGGTTTTTTCATGCCGCCGCCCGATTCGCCGCCGACAAAAATATTTTCAAATCATACGCAACAGTTATACACCTATACGGGCGGCTTGTCAATTCGCCCCGCCAACCGCTTATTTGTCGTCGTAATGCCCACGGCATTGGGCGATAATCAGTTGCCCGTCCTTGACCTTGTAGACGATGCGGTTCGTGTCGTCTATGCGCCTGCTCCAATACCCCCCTCAGTTCGCCGACAAGCGGCTCCGGCTTGCCAACGCCCGAAAAGGGGTCGCGGTCGATGTCGCGCAAAAGGCTGTTGACGCGTTTCAGCGTTTTCCTGTCCTGCGCCTGCCAATAGAGGTAGTCCGCCCACGCGGTGTCGTACCACAGTTTATTCATCTTCCGCGCCGTCCTCTATCAAGTTATGCGGGGAAAGGCCTTTCCCCGCCTCGATGTCGGCGGCTATCCGTTTCAATTCGTCCATGTTCGATTTGCCGTAAAACGGGTCGCATATCTCGAACGGGATTTTCCCCTGCTGTATCGCCTGCCGCGCGAAAACGCCGACGGCCGCGGACAAACTCAAACCGAGTTCCTTAAAAAGCAGTTCGGCGTTCTCCTTTACGTCCCTATCCAAACAAACGGTAACATTAACCTTCCGTGCGCTTAAAGCCATAATACACCTCCAATATAGCCATTATACCATAGTATGCCGTGGAAGTCAAGTACTATACACGTAATTGTCACCGCCTTTTACATAAAGCAAGCCGGTCGGCGGGCAAGAAACATAAAGCATACTAAAAGTTTCTTTTCGCGTAAGCATCCGACACTTCTCAATTCTCAATTCTCAATTCTCACTTCCCCCGTCCGCAACTTTTCAACTTTCAACTTTCAATTCCCCATTCCCTCACCGTCCCGCCCTCAACCCGCCACACCGCCGCGCCTTCCGGCGGCGCGTCCATGTGGGTGCAGGTCATAATCGTTTGAACCTTTTGCGCGCGGTCCAACAACTGCTTTTGGCGGCTCAAATCGAGTTCGGACAAAACGTCGTCCAATAACAGGACGGGGTATTCCCCGATCTCGCCCGCGAAAATTTCCAGTTCGGCCAGTTTCAGCGAGAGAGCCGCCGTGCGCTGCTGGCCTTGGCTGCCGAACGCGCGCAAATCCACGCCGGACAGGCGCACCGCGAAATCGTCCTTGTGGGGGCCTTCCCCCGTGAAACCGTATTTTATATCGCGTTTCCTGTTGTCCGACAAGGCTTTTAAAAAGGCGGTTTTAGCGGCGGCGACGTCCATGCTTGCGCCCGCGCCCCCGCTCGCGCCCATACCCGCGCCCGCGCCCCCGATCCCCTCGTATTCGAGGTCGATTTCCTCCGCGCCGCCGGTCAAAAACAGGTGCTCCCGTTTGACAAGGGGCTTCAATTTGTCGATAAATTTCCGGCGCGTGACGATGATCCCCGCGCCCGCCGCCGCCAGTTGCTCGTCCCAAACGGGCAGGGTGCTGTTCAGCGCGCCGCTGTCGCCGTCCTTTAACAGGCGGTTGCGCTGGGTCAGAATTTTGTTGTAGCGGTTGAGCAGATAAAAATAGGTTTTGGACATTTGGCAAATATCGGTGTCCAAAAAACGGCGGCGGTCGGTCGGGCTTTCCTTGACGATTTTCAGTTCGTCGGGCGAAAAGAACACGCAGTTGACCGCGCCCATCAACTCCCCGATCCGCGAAATCGGCAGGGAATTGATCGCGATCCGCTTGTTTTCGTTGCGGGACAAACGCGCCTCGACGGTCGTTTTGCCGTCGCGTTTTTGAACCTCGACCGACACGCGCCCCTGCTCCCGCCCCCAACGGATCAATTCCTTGTCCTTCGCGGTGCGCGGCGACCGCCCGACGCAGCACAAATAGGCCGCCTCCAACAGGTTGGTTTTGCCCTGCGCGTTCGCGCCCGCCAGCACGTTGAGGCCAGGCGAAAATTTCACCGCCTGCGCCGCGTAGTTGCGGAAATCCTTAATTGTCAGCGTGTCGATCGTCATATCGTTCGTCAGGGAATAGGGAAGTTAGTTAGGGAATAGGGAATAGTGGATAGGGAATAGGTAATAGGTAATAGGTAAGAGGTAAGAGGTGAAAGGGAATAGTGATTAGTGGTTAGTGGTTAGTGTCGGATAGAGTACATTGCGCAAAGTTGTCAATCCGATTGCGCATATATGTCATTTCGAGCGTAGTCGAGAAATCTCCCACCGCTGAAAAAATTCCCCTCAACGGAGGGGTGCCGCCGTAAGGCGGCGGGGTGGTTTGCGGGGGAAACTTTTTTGAAAAAAAGTTTCCCCCGCGCCCCTTTCCAAAAACTTTCGACATTTATCATTGCAAAGACTGCGTCACGCGCGACGAAACAATCTCAACCGAAAGGCGACCGCCGCGCGCGCCCGATGCCATTCCGAGGGAGTAACCGCGTTGCCGCCGGTCATTGCGAGGAGCGCGAAGCGCGACGCGGCAATCTCTACCGAACAAGGGAACGCCCCGTACCCTCTTGTCATTCTGTTTGCCGTGAACAATCCCAACCGCAATTGTGCATTGCGCATTATTATGTCATTTCGAGCGTAGTCGAGAAATCTCCCACAACATGCGCAAAGCACTGTCATTTTGTTTGCCGTGAAGACTTCCAACCTTATTATAAGGGACTAAACGGTTCGCGTCGGCCGGGTATCGGTTTTGAGAGTTATGCACATTTTTGTGGACAAACGGCGACTTATCCACAGGGTTATCCACAGTTTTAATTGAGAATTGAAAATTGAAAATTGAGAAGTAAGGTCGAATTTCCGTCAAGCAAGCCTGTCGGCGTTCCTCAAATGTTGAAAGTTTTTGAAAGGGGCGCGGGGAAAACTTTTTTCAAAAAGTTTTCTCCGCCTACGAATGTCGCCCGACCGACACTAACCACTAATCACTAATCACTAAATCCCCTCCCTCGTCATACTCCGCAAACAACGCCTGGTGCGCTGCGTCGTCGGCCCGCTCGACCAGCGCGGCATACGCCTTGAACAGCCCGCCGTAAGGGTCGCGGGCAAGGAAATCGGTGGCGGCCAGCGTTTCCTCGTCCCTGTCGGACAGGATTTGGCGCATGTCGGCAAAATAGACGGTATCGGTCCGCATACGCGCCTCGGCGGCGACGCGCGCGAACAATTCGAGGGCGTTTTTCGCCGCCGCGCCGCCGCCCGCAATCAGTTTAAAGCAGACGAACGTCCGCGCGCGGCCGATTGCCATTTGCAAAACCTCGGGCTTTTGGCGGATCAAGCCCTCGTATGTAAGGAGTTCGGTCTCGATATAGTTTCTGATTTCGGGAAGGAGCGCGTACTCGCCCAAAGCGTCGGCGAGCATGAGATAACTCAAAATATTGAACGCCCGGCGGTCGAGGAAATCCGAATCCGCCTCTATTTTGGAGCGGATCAATTTTTGCGCCTCGTCCCATAAAAACCTGTCGGGCGTTTCGACGACGGCCTGCGAGGCGATCCCCAACAGCCGCGCCTCGCTGTCGCCCCGGTATTTCAAATAGGTCAAAAAGCCGCCCCGCCGCCGATAGTCCTCCGTTAACCCCTTGTACAGCATGAGCCACGCGCCGACGGCGACGGCCATGCCGACCGGCTCCGGCTGCCCGACGATGATTTGCGCCGCCGTATACGCGATCACGGCCAGCAGGATCAGCGCGGCGGTCAAGGGCGCGCCCAAAAAAGCCTTGCCGTAGTTCGCCGACCGTTCGGCATAGCCTTGGGCGGTATCCAAACTGCCCTTGACGCGCGGATAGACCGTGCCCGACCACAACGAGGACGGCAAAAAACTGAATTTAGCGCGCCCGCGTTCGCCGTCGTAACGCCATACAAAGAAAGCCGCCTCGAAATAGTTCAGTTTAAAGCCCAGAAATTTGATAAAAACGGCCTGCCCGATTTGGCAGAGCAGGTTGGCCAACACCCGCGCGGCGAAAAAGACCGCCGCCAACACAACGATAATCAAATATGTATTAGCGTCGGGATACTCCCGCGCGGCGTAAAAGCCCGCGAACACGCACCAGCCGGCAAAAATCAGCAGGTTGAACAACGGCCATAGGAGTTTGTTAAGGTTTATTTTCATTTTTTCTTTTTTTGTTTTGTTTTTATTTTTTTGTTTTGTTTTGTTTTGTTTGTGGGCGGGGAAAACTTTTTTGAAAAAATGTTTTCCCCGCGCCCCTTTCCAAAAACTTTCAACATTATTCAAGGGAATAGGGAATAGTGGATAGGGAATAAGTAATAGGTAATAGGTAAGAGGTAAGAGGTGAAAGGGAATAGTGGATAGGGAATAGTGATTAGTGGTTAGTGATTAGTGGTTAGTGTCGGTCGGAGTGAATTTAGCGCATTGCGTTTTGTCCTTCACTGCGCACTGTAAGGTCATTAGACTTGTTGCGAGGAGCGCGACGCGCGACGCAATCTCTACCGAACAGAGGAACGCCCCGCGCCCCCTTGTCATTCCGTTTGCCGTGAAGAATCTCAACCGATTGCGCTACTAATGTCCTTTCGAGCGAAGTCGAGAAA
>JAISFM010000241.1 GCA_031263605.1 Clostridiales bacterium
TTCAGCAGGGCGGCGTATTCCTCGCCCATCGGTTTCAGGGCTTCCGCGACCAAACCGTAGGCTTCCGCGTAGGGCAGGGCGATTTCCGCGCCCGGCACGAGCGGCGTGTACATGTCGTACATGTGAATGCGGCGGGGCTTTTTGGGGGGCGGCGCGGCGGTTTTGCCCGTTTCGATTACGTTTAAAACAGCGTTCCGCAGGCGGACGTATTCGTGCACGGCGGGTAGCGCGCGGCCGACCTCGGCGACCAATTTTTTATAGGCTCCCGCGGGCACGTCGTCCCCGTCGGTGAAACTTTCCAGACAGGTTTCGTAAGCGCGGGCTCTGGCGTAAAAGAGGTTTTTCTTGACGTAGCCCGAATAGTTGGCCGCGATCGTGTTGACGTGCGCTTTGAAATACGCGTACATCGATTTGAACGCGCCCGCGCGGACGCGCCGGTCGCCGCTTTGCAGCAGCAAACTGTACGTGCCGTGGGACAGTTCGACCCGCTCGCCCTTTTCGTTTTTGACGGGCTTGAATTTGACGTCGGCGTTGTCCAACATGCCGAACACGTCGGCGAACGACCCCGCGAAATCCCCCGCCAGCGCGAGCAGTTTTTCCTCTTTGTCCGACAGGATATGCGCTTTCTGCCGCAGGATGTCGGACAGTGCGTAATCGTAGTCCCGAAAATCGGGATCGGCGATCCGGTTTTTCAGCGTTTCGGCGTCCAGCGCGGTCAATTCGGGCACGATGTACGAGGACAGCGCGGCAAATTCGGCGTATGTGCCGCGAATCCGCGCCAACATGCCCTTATAGAAGTCGTTTTTGGTATCCTCGTCGGCTTTCATGTGCGCGTAAGAATACAAACTTTCGAGCGCGATCGACAGTTCGTCGCGCCGTTTCAAGCACGTCGCCAGCGCGGTTTTGCCAGCAAGTTTGCCGCGCCACTCCGCGACCGAGCGCATGTTCCGTTTAGCGTCGGAAAATTTCCTTTCCCATTCCCCGTCGCCGTCCACGATGTGGTTCAAATTCCATTTGAGGGCGGCGGGCACTTCGTTGCGTTTCACGATTTGGTTTCTCCTCTTTTTTATGTTTAATTTTTTGTTATTTTATTTTATATGTTTTTGTCATTTGCGGGGGGGCGCCTTTTGGAAAAGGTTTTTCCCGTGACGTTGGTTGCATCTATTTCGGTAGTTTGTATCGCTGTGGGTATAAAGCGGTAAGGCATACGGTAAGGGTATTGTTATTATACCATATTTTGTCCCGTTAAGTCCAGATTTTTTTATGGGGGCGTTAATAGGTCATTGCGAGGATGACGCGTAAAGCGTTTGACGCGGCAATCTCTACCGAACACGAAACGCCGCTCTTTTTATAGAGATTGCTTCGTTGCGCTTCGCGCTCCTCGCAATGACAAAAGCGGCGTTCGCGCTCCTCGCAATGACCGGCAGCAACTCTAATGACCTTATCAACTCTTCATTATTATCAACTATCCGACACAATCAACTCTTCATTATTATCAACTTTTCATTATTATCAACTCTCCGACAGTATTAACTCCAACCTTTATCAACTCTCCAACATATCGGTTTCCGCCGCCTTTTCGTCCGCGAAGCGCACCGTTTTGATCTCGTGCGGCGCGAACGCGAGCGCGGCCGCCGCGCCGAAAAACCGGATCTCGCAGGGCGTCGCTTTGCCCGCCGTTTCATACGCCCGAACGATATGGCCGTTCCCGTCCTCCGCACGTTTGACCGCGCTCACAAGCACGTTTTCCGCGCTTACGTACAAGAAACTTTCGGTGTCCCCGCGCTCTCCCGCGTGATACCCCTCGAAAACCGTCTCGAAAGGCGCGTTGAACGCCTCCGCCGTTTTTGCGGCGCGGGCAAAATCGGGCGCGCCCGAAAAGCCGCTTACAGCGTAGGAGAACGTTTGCGCGCCCCAATCCAGAAAGGGGCGTTCCCCGCCGCGTATCCCGCCGTGGTCGGCGTACAGGGCGGACCGCGCGGCGGCTATCCGCAATTCCCCGCCGGACGCGCTGAAACTGTATTTCGAGTCGTTGACGACGCAAAGCCCGCCGTCCCCGCCGTGGACGCACGCCCACCGGTGCCCGACGTTTTCCCGGCCGTCGCACGGGCGCGCCGCGTACCCGTAGGGAGCCTCGCACGTCAGTACGGAAACCGGAACCGCCGACGGGAAGGCGATTTTGGCTGTCTTGTGTTTCTCCCGCCAGTCCAGCGTCGCGGAAACGCGCAGCGCGTCCCCGCCGGCGTACAGCGCATAGTCCTGAACCAGTTTTGAACCGCCGTAAACGGACACGCACCGCACGACGCAGCGCAGTTCCCCGCATTCGGTTATTTCGGCCGACACGCCCTCGAACGCGCCTATGTCGGACCCTAAAAATTCGTTGCAACTCGACCACACGCCCAGCCGGTTGTTTTTGACGTGCGCCCCGTCGGATACGTCGTGCGCCCACGTGTCGTTGCCGCCGTCGTCCAGTACGACCGCCCGCAGCGTCCCGCCGAGCAGTTCCCGCTTCAACTCCCCGTCGTAAACGCCTTTGACCAAGAACGTCCTGCCGTCGATCCGCGCCGTCAGACGTCCGTTCGCCATAACCGTATCGCCGTAAACGGGCGTGAGCGAGCGGGCGGGGATTCCGTCCGGCTCGCGGTACGCCCGCACTCCGCCCGCCCCCGCCGCGCTGTCCGCGGGGCTTCCGTCCGTCCCGCCGCGTCCCGCCGTGTTGCCCGCGCGGGCGGACAGTTCGCGGACGTAATACAGCGCGTACCCGAGGGGCGGGACTTTCGCCCGAAACAGCCCGTCCTTCGAGTCGGGAAACAGATGCTCCCCCTCGGTTTCCTGCACGGGGCAACTTTCGCCCGACGGCGAGACCGCACGGTACCGCCGCCCGCCCCCGCACAGGCGGCGGATCCGCACGTCTCGCTCCGCCTCGAAGGAAAGGGGGTTGAACACCGCGACGGGCGTCCCCAGTTTTGCCTTCGCCTCCCACGGGGGCAAGCCCTTGGCGGTGTCGAGCCCCGCCGCTATTCTTTGTACGGCAAAAACCGACTCCCGTTCCGCCGCGTCGCGCGCCGCCCCGTATGCGCGCAGCAGTTCCCCGCACACGGACGGGATCGAACAGCCTCCCAAAGCGTCGTGAAATTGGTTGAAAAGCAAGCGTTCCCACGCGCCCGCGAGTTCGTCCGCGCCGTAAGGCCGCCCCGCCGCCCGTTCGGCCGCCGCGGACCATTTTTCCGCCGCGAGCAGGGCGGCCTCGGTTTTGCGGTTCTGCTTTTTAATCTCCGAATGCGCCGAATAGCAGCCGACGGCGTGCCGCTGCAATTCGCCCGCAATCTCGGGCAGCATATCCCCCGCGTTCGCGGGGCTTGCCCGCTCCGCGAAAAACCGGTCGGGCGAGGAGTACTCGGCGTTTCCCGCCCGCACAACGCCGTCCAAACGGTTCAGCATTTCCCGTGTCGGCCCGCCGCCGTGGTTGCCCGCGCCGTAAAACAGCATCCGCGCGCCCCCGTTCCCGTCCGCGCGGTATTTTTCCAATTTCGCTTCGAGGTCGCCCACGGTATTGCTCTCGTAGCCGTGGGGGATGCGGTATGCGTTGACGGCGGAGCCGTCGGGCGCGCGCCAAACGAACGCCTCGGGCAAAGCCTTTTCATGCGCGGCCGGACGGGAAAAGACGTAATTGCCCATGCCGCACTTTTTCAAGATTTGCGGCAATTGCGCGCAATGCCCGAACGAGTCCACATTGTATCCGATCCGCGCCGCGATTCCGAAACGCGACAAAAAATACCGCTGCCCGTAAAGCCCCTGCCGCGCCAACGCCTCGCCGCACGGCAAATTGCAGTCGGCTTGCACCCACCAACCGCCGACTATGCTCCAACGCCCCGCCGCGGCCTGCCGCCGAACCGCCTCGAACGCCTCGGGGTCGGTTTCCTCCAACCATTTGTAAAACCGCGCGGAGGACGCGGTAAAGACAAAGTTGTCCCGCTCCCCTATCCGTTCCAAGGCCGCTTTAAAGGTGGAGCGGGCTTCGGCCATGCCCTCTCGCCACGTCCACAGCCACACGGGGTCGATGTGCGCGTTGCCGATTAAATGCAGTTTGCCCGCCTTTTCCCCGCGCTTCATCGGCATCCCTCTATTTTCAGCGCGTAAACCCTGCCCGGCTCCAAAAACAATTCAAACCGCCCGTCCTTTTCCCCGATTTCCGCGCCGTCCAGCGCGACCCGCGCCGCGCCGGACGCATACAGCCGGCAAGTCCCCGCGCCGCCGACGTTTGCCGAAAACATCCCGCCCGCGCAAACGCAATCGGACAGCGAGCCGCCGATAAACGAAACTATTTCGAGCAACTGCGGCGCGTCCGATAATTTGACCGTCACCGCGCCGCCGCCCGCGTCTTTCGGCAGTTTGCGCGTCCCGTAAAACCGCCGCCCGCCTACTTCCAAATATTCGATGTGCCGCCCCGCGCCCGCCGTTTTGACGGCGCGTTTCCGGCCGCCCACCGAAAAGTTCCGCAGGGAATACCCCGCGCAGAGGGGCGGGGCGAACGTAACGCCGCCGCCGTCCACGGTGATCCCCAGCCGTATTTTCAGGATTTCCTGATACCATTTGCGGGAATCGTTCGTCGTGAACGTGCCCGGCTCGCAGTTCCATTCGTCGTATTCGGCAAAGGGGGTTTCCAAAAAATACGATATGCCCTCCGGCACGGTCAGGCGTTCGATCCAATCGCCCGTCCAACGCGTCCAGCGGTCTATAATTTCCGCGTTTCCCGCCAGGCGCGCGAATTGCAAAACGGCCTCCTCGACCGCCGGCCACGTGCAGTGCAGTTGGTTCGCGTCCGCGTCGTAGGAAGCGTCGGAAAGCGGGACCGCGCGGAAGCCCGCCTCGCCGAGCCCGCGCTTTTCGATATAGGCGGCGCAAGGGGGCGCGAAGGGCGAGAGCAGTTCATAGAGGTAATCCTCGTCCCACATCGCGCCGCAGATATTGACGCAATCGCGCCGCTCCAACGTGTCCGCGTCCACGGAATTGACGAAGTACCCTTTGCCCGCGTCAAAGAAGTACCGCCCGAAGGAGCGTTCCGTCCGCAGAAAGAGCGCGCGCGCCCGTTCCGCCGTTTCCCTGTCGCCCGCCGTCAAAGCCAGTGCCTCCATGGCGCGGGCCGCGCCGTAGAACAGCGTGTTGTTGTAGAGGCTCAAATCGCGCCCGTTTTCCCGCAGGCAGTCGGGAAAATCGGGGAACAGCGAAGTCCCCGCCAACAATCCCGTATCCCCCGATTCCAAAGTTGCCGCGCGGTCGAATACGCTTTTGGCGAAAGCGTAATGCGTGTTCAGTTTTTCCGCGTCCCCCGTCGTTTGGCAATAATTCCAAAGCATGGAAATATACAGCCCCTGCGAGGCCGGCGGCGCGAAACTGCCCGGCGTATTGTCGTACCGGCACGCGTGCAGCAGCCCTTTTTCGGGATCGGAAAACCGCCGGAAGAAGTCCAGCATCCCGCCGGTGAACGCGGCGTCCCCCCACACGATCGGGCAAAGGTTCGAGAGCATGGAGTCCCAACCCCAAATCCAATACCGCGAATTGCGCGCCTTGGCGGCGATTCCGTCGGGCGCGGGAATGTCGCGCGCCTTCAAGGACTCGTGATACAGGGGTTCGAGCAAAAAGAAACCGTCCAGACGTTTGTCGCCCGAACGCAAGCGGGGCGCGACGGCCGCGGCGCGGCGATACCGTTCGGCTTGCCGCCGCAAAACGCCCGGCAACTCCCCGCAAACGGCCGCGCATTTGCGGGCCGCGGCCTCCCGCTCCGCGCCGAATGCGAGAACGAAGGCGTATGTTTCGCCCGGTTCGAGCGTTTCCGTCCGATAAAGATAACGGGAATTGACCCGGCTGACCGAATACGAGAACGGGCGGTTCGAGCCCACGCTCATGCCGACGGCGTGATCAAACGCGCCGCCGCTCTTTTCCCGCTCCTCATAGCCGCCCGCTATTTGCCCGCCGCTTTGCTCCCACGCCGACCAAACGCGGTCGAAACCGCCGTCCCGGCTGTCTATGTCGCCGTTGAAGGCGGGGATAAACTGCGAACTTTGGTAAAATTGCAGTTTAAACGACCAGTTCGCGTTTTGTAAGGACGGCGGAGCGGTCAGGGCAAACACGGCGCACTCGTCCGCCGCGTAAACTTGAAAGCGGAACGCGTCGCCGTCCCGCTCCCAATCGGCGGACAAGGCGTGGGGCAGGGCTTCGGCGTTGCGGTACGGGGGGCGGTAGGTCGCGTTTTCCCGTTCCAAAAAGCATTGAAACGACGGGAACACGCCGCGCCGAAACACGATATTGCTGCCGTCCGTGCCGCGCGGCGCGATATATTCCAACCGCCCCAGACCCTTTTCGTCCCACGAAAACGACAGCCGCCCGTCGGACAGCCAGCGCGTCCCGCCGGGAATCCCCGCGCCGGAGCGTATTTCACCGTTTTTTCCGATTCTGAATTTCATGTTTTTTCCTTTTTTTGGGGTTGACAAGGTAATTGTTAATGATTAATGATAAATGATTAATTTCGGACAGGGTTCGTTAAGGCGGCGTTGCCTGTGGGTAAGAAACATAAAGCATAACAGAAGTTTCTTTTTCGACAGGTCAACAATTTAGCATTTATCATTAATCATTTATCATTAATGAGTGGAAAACGCGAGGCATTCCCCTGTCCGGTAGAGATTGCTTCGTCGCGCTTCGCGCTCCTCGCAATGACAAGCCGAGTTAACGACAAGCCGAGTTTATGTTCCACGCTTATTTATCCGCTTAATCCCGCCCTAGGCGGCGGAAAATGCCCTCTAAAACGTCCGCGCAGGCTTCGTTCGGGTGGGAAAGGCCGAATAAAATAAAGGCGTGCCCCGCTTCGGGCAAAAGGTTCAGTTCCGCTTTCGCGCCCGCCGCCCGTAAGGCGTTCCGGTATACGGCGGCGGTGTGCGGCTCGGTCACGGTATCCTGCAACCCCTGCCAAATCAGCGTTTCCGCGTCGCCCGCCGACGCGTTGTAAAGGGGCGACAGCGCGTAAGCCTCGGCGAATTTTTCCCGCCATTTTTCGGGGCCGCGCTCGACGTCCAAGCCGCCCGGGAACAGCCCGAAACTCCATTTGCCCGTAAGGTCGGCGATCCCGTTCAAATAGGCGACGCGCCGGACGAGCGGCTCGCGCATGCCGATAAAGCGTTCCGCGATCGCGGCGCAACCCAAGGCCGCCGCCAAATACGCGCCCGCCGAATCGCCGAACGCGGCCAACCGCGCGGGGTCTATCCCCCATTCCGCGGCGCGCTCTTTTACGAAAACGGCCGCGTCCGCGCAGTCCCGCAGACAGTCCCTGACGGACAGCGTTTTGCCGTCCGTTAAACGGTACTCGACGCAAATCCCCCACGCCCCGACGGACGCGGCGTAAGCGGCGTGGGGAAACAGCATGGCGGGCGTTTCGCGCTCCCAGCCGCCGCCGTGGAAAAACAGGACGGCGGGCGCGGGTTTGCCCGCCCCGTTCGGGGGGCGGAACAGATACAGCCGGAGACCACGCCTGCCGACGGTTTTATAGATTGCCGTTTCGGGGCTTGCCGCTTTCAACGCCGTCAAATCCATTCTATCCAATCCTTTCGCCGCCCTTGCCGAGAACGATAAAGTCCTCGCCGGCCTCGCGGACGCGCCCGCCGTCTATTTCCTCGTCGATTTCCAAACAGTTCCCCCGAGGTAAAACGCCGTCGGAGGTGAAAATCCATGTCCCGTCCCGATACTTGCAGCCGTTTCGGCGGCGGTTGCGGGGGACGCCCGCTTTGTCCAGCCGCCCGACTATGTCCGCAATCGGCGGGTACGTTCCCGAAAACGCGAAAAACCTGCCCCGCCGCGCGTATTCCCCGAAAAGGGCGGGGAAATCCGTCCCCGCGCGGTCGGCTTCCAAATAAATCACCGCGTCGTATGTTTGGGAGCCGTAGGCGACGACGCCGTTTTCCGCGCGCAAACTGCCGTTTTCGACCTCCGACGAGGGAATCAAATCGCACAGGAACCGGTCGAACAGCGCGGCCGTCCACGATAAAATCCGGGGCGGCGTCCCCATGCCTCGCGTAATCCGCGCCTCGCCGTAGGAAAGGAGCCAATTCGACGCCGCTCGAATATCGAACACGACCAGCACGCGGCTGTCGGGCACGGACTTTTGATACGGCTCCAATTCGGCGATCCGCCTTTCCATGGCCGTGATTTGTTCCAACGCGCCCGGGTGCTTTAAATTGTACACGCCCGGCTCGTTGGGGCATTCGTACCCCAAATAGTGCGTGCGCCCGCCGAATCGGGCGTTTTGCCAACTTTCGGCAAAATAGGTGTGCAACTGCTGCGTGTTGCCCGAATACCACATGTTGTACCAAACGCCGCCGCCCCACTTGTGGCACAGCGCGAGGCGGATCGGCGGCAAAACAAATTCGTCGGTCTGCGCGAAGTCGCGTTTGGCTTCCCACCATCCCAAACCGTTTTGCAGAACGTCGAAGCCGAAATCGTAGGGGTCGCCCCAATAGGTCGGGTGTACGCCCACGAAAGCGTCCGACCCGAAAACGTCCTTGCAGTTGTCGTAGAACCAGTCGTTGTTTTCCCGCATTCGGGCGCGGAGGAGCGCGGTGTAACCGTCGATAATCCCATAAGATTTGCCCGGATCATCGGCGGGCGCGTAGGCGAAATAGAACAAATCGCCGTCCAGCGCGCGCCCGAACCGCCGGCCGTAGGCGGCCGCCAGCCCCGCCGAATACGGAAAGGATTCCGCGTAATACAGGTTGCCGTCGGCGGCCTCGACAAACACGTCGTAGCCCCACTCGTCGTTGGCCGCGCCCGCAAGCCCCAAGCCCTTGTGGTATTCCAGCATTTTGCGGTAATAGGCGTGCAATTCGGGCGAGAAGTGGTCGGGAATCCCGCGCGAATAAGCCGCCGCGATTAAAAACCGCCGCCCCGCGTTCTTTGCCCCGCCCCGCGCCCGAAAGTCGGTAACCCCGCCGCCGCCGTCGGAGAACGACGCGTCGATCCGCTCCGGCCCGCCGCGCGATTTGCCCCTGTCGGCCTTGTCGAACGCCCACGCGCCGGCGATTTTGTCGGGGCCTTTGTCGGTCGCGCCGCGCCCCGTGCGCCCGCGCGACGGGTTTTTGACCCGCGCCGCGCCGTTCCCGCCCGCGTCCAAATCCCCTTCGATGAAACGGATCATTTGCGCTTCCTCGCCGGGACAGAGGGCTGAAAAGCCCTTCAACTCGCCCCGAACGTCGATGTCCAGCACAAGGCCGCGCCCGACGGCGCGTAAGCCGTCCGCGAACGCTTTCAGTTCGGCGTAGAGCGCGGGGTCGTCGTAGGGGCGTCCCAAGTGGTGGAACGACAAATAAATCAGGTCGAAATCGGAACGCCGGACAATATCGTCCAAGCCGCGCCCCGCTTTCCCGTCCGAGAAAATACTCTCGTCCCATTTCCAATACAGTATTTTTTTCGCCATATCCGTTTCGCCGTTACGCCTGCCTCTTTTTTCTGATAAAATACAACGCCGCAAAAGTCCCGCCGCCGAGGACGACGACGGCCGCGCCGCCGGACGCAATCAGGACGACCGCCCACGTCGGGAGCCCGCCGCTCTCCTCGGGCGTTTGCGCTCCGTCCGCGACCCATTTGGCGTAAACCGTCGTTTCGCCCGTCGCCGCCGTTCCCGCCGCCACCCTTTGCGTACAGGCCGCGTCGGCATACCAGCCGCCGAACGTATAGCCGTCCCGCTCCGGCTCCGTCAGCAGCGCGTCTATCGCGGCGTTTTCGATTGCTATGACCGTCTCTTGTTCCGCGCCGTAGTTGTAATCCAAGGTCAATTTATAGCCCCAAACCGCGTAATAGGTCACGCTGCTGCCCTTTGTGGACATAAGCGGTATGTCGGTGTTGTCCGGCGTTTCGCCGTCGAACCACCCCCAAAACGCGTAGCCCGCCTTTGTTGCGTTCAGAAGCCATGTGTTGTACTCGTATTTTTTCCTTTGCGTTTCCGAATACGGGTCGCCGCTCACCGCGCCGCCGCGCAGGTCGAACAGAATGTCGGCGAAAATCCGCAGGGACTCCGCGCCGCCGTAATTGAATACGTCCTTTTCGACCTCTAAACGGGTAAAGACGTTGTTGTCAACAACCGTGCCGTAGGTGCGGCTGTCCACATAAAGCCCGTACTCGGAGTCGTCCACCGTGTTGCCCTCGATGAGCGTGAACCGGATGTCGCCCGCATAGTCCATCTCCGTGCCGCCGCGCGCGTTCAAGTAAATGCCCCGCGTTACGGGCGTTTCGGCTTGCGCGCTGACGATAGGGCCTTTCGTGCCCGTAACGGTGTTGTTTTTGATGACCGTCATGCCAGCCAGCATCCCCGCGTATACCTGTCCCTCGTTCCATCGTCCCGCCACGACGCCGATGCCGCCCTTGCCGGTCATGGGCGAAACGCCCTCCACGGTGTTGCCCTCGATTCGGTTGTGGAAGTCCGTGCCCATCGCGCCGCCCGAATTGACCACGGAATAGACCGAAATCCCGTCCGTGTCCTTTAAGCGATTTCCGGCGACCAAGCCGTCCGACACCTGGCTGTACAGGAACAACGCTTTCGCGCAATGCTCGGCGACGTTGTTGACGATCGTGGGGTTGTTGATCGGCACGTAGACCGCGTAGCGGCTGGTTTGGTCGGGCGTTATGTCCCAATCGCGCTCGCCGTCCCGCAGGTAAAAGATATTGCCGTAATAGCCCGCCTCATAGTTTTTCGTCGGGCGGCCTTTCTCGTCCGTAATATTGCCCTTCGGGATGCGGCTCAAATACCGCTGCTGCCCCGCGCCCGCGCCATGCGTGATAACGATGCAAATGTCGTTATAGTCCACCGTCAGGACGTTCCCGTCCCGCTCGCCGCCCGTGGCGAGATCGAGCGCAACCCCCGCCTCGCGCGCCAAGGTCACGGTGTTTCTGCCCGTTTCGTCGGGCGCGGCCGCAAGGAGTTTGCCGTAAGCCAGTTGCGCGCTTGGCACTTCCAACATGATGATTTCGCCGTTGTTGTCCTCCTCGGGCGCGTGCGGCCCCACGTTGGCGATATAGTTGTTGTTGAAATAGCAGTCGCTGCGCGCGCTCCACCCGTGCCCCTTTTCGTTATTGCCGACAAGGCTTGTGTTTTCCACAAAGGCGTAGGAGGCCATCAGGTGCATTACGTCCTTATAGGCGTTAAAGGTACTGTTGCGCACGCTCGCGTACTTGTTGACAAAGCCCCTGTGCAGAACGGCGAAATACCCCGAAATATCACAGTCCTCCAACAGGAAATTTTTGTCGCCCACGAACAGAAAGGCGATGCCCCTGTTGGGATTGAGCGTCGGGTCGAACGAAAAGTCCATCGTCACGTTTTTGACGAACTCGTTTTTGATCTTGCGGGCGAGCGTGTTGGAACTGGGCTGTTCGTATTCGGGGACGCCCGGCACGTTGGAATCGGAGATCTCCACGTACCAATCCGGCACGCGGCTGCCCTCGTTCAACCGAACCGTCAGCCGCGCGATTCCGGTAAAACTGGAATGGCTTTCGATAAACAGGTTCCTGTCCGAGGGCTTTTGAAATTTAAGGACGACGCCGTCCTGCGACTCGCCGACCAGCGCGACGCCCGCCCGCAAAAAGAGGGCGCCGCACAGGTACGTCCCGTTTTTCAAGTAAACCGCGCCGCCGTCCTCCGCGCCCAGCGAATCGACCGCGCCTTCCTTGTCGGACAATCTGTCGATAGCCGCTTGAATGCGCGCGGTATCGTCAGTTCCCGCAACGGCGGAAGGCTCCAACACCTCCGACCGCGACCAGTTGAAATCCTGCGCCCACGCGACGCCCAAGTTAAGCGGGTCGTGCCCCGACCCCCCGCCGAACAGCGCGGCGTTCGCGTCCCCCGCCTTTTTGGCGGCGACGGCCAGCGTCTGCCCGTTGTACATGCGCATGTAATTCAGGCCGTCGTTCGAGACGAACACATTGTATACGTCAGGGGGCGCGGCGGCCGGAACGGTAAAGGTCAAGCGGTAGGAATCGCTCCACATGGACTCCTCGCCCGTCGCGCTGTCCGCGGCGGCGTAGTTGACGCCCATGCGCACGGCGCACGGGTATTCGCCCCCGCCGGAAGCCGAAACCAGTTTGACCTTGACGTTGTTCAAGGACTGCTCCGGCATACCGAATTCGGTCGGGAAAAAGTTGCGCCCCACGACTTCCACGTTGAGGCCCTCGTAAGCCGTTTCCTGGCTGATAAACAGCGGGCGCGCGGCGTTCAATTTGATGTTGTTGCTCCATCCCTTGTCGTTGCTGACCCAAAAATCGTAGATTCCGGGCGCGAAGCCGTCGGGCAGACGGCAGAACACCGCCGCGCTAAACTTGCCGTCGTCCTGCAAAACGTCCAAATATTTAAGGTTGGGGATTTCGGCGGAGAACGCGCGGGGCAGCGGCCGGCCGTCCGCGTCCGTCTGATCCAAAACGACCGGCGCGTAGGCGACCCTTTGATTGTCGCCGGGGAGCAGGCCGGTGCCGTAGAGGATCATGTTCTCGCCCGCCTTGACCGCATCGTTGACCGCCGTCAAATACGGCGCGGCGTCGTAAGCCGCAAAGCCCACGGTCAGGGGGACGGTCGCCGAGCAAGCGTCGAAGCCGTAGCGCGGGTCGGACCCGCCCAGCACCTCGATCGAGGCGGTCACGGTAAAGTCGCCGCCGTAAACCGGTATAAAGGTGACGGAAGCGTCGCCCTGCCCGTCGGTCGTCTCCACGCCGACGAGGGGGTCGAAGTTCGGCGACACGACGGTCTGCGACGCGTCGAACACCGTCGCGCCGCCCAACTCGAATTTGACCTGCCGCCCCGCGTAAGCACCCGCCTCGATGTCCTCGCCCTCCCCGTCCTTGCCGTCGTCGTGGCGCAGGTTGATTTTAAAGGTGACCGGGGAGCCGACAAAAGCGTCCGCGCCGTCGTCGCCCAAATTGTAAGAGGCTTTTTCAAAGGATATATGGGTCAGCGTATAGGGCGCGGTGTCGAAATCGACGACGGTATCGCCCTCGAACCTCGGCGCGGCGTAATAACGCGCCGAATCGAACGGCCTCTCGGCCGCGCCGCCGATCATATAAGTGTATCTTTTGGCGACCGCGCTCGTCCTGTCGCGATAGGTCGTGACCGCGCCGTTGAGCGTCGTCCCGAGCAAGGCGTACTCGCTGTCGGGCGCGCCCCGCGGCTTTCTGTAAACCGTCGTCAAGGAGTCGTCCGCTTGATCCCAATTCAAGCGCACCTCGCTGGGGGACTCCACGCCGTTGTCCACAGCGAGGGCCGCCCGCAGGTTGCTTTTCTCCGGAACGTTCCCCTCGCCGAGCGGGTCGAAGAAAAACCCGTTGACATAGGATATCGTGGTGCCGGGCAGGATTTGGACGTTCAATTTCACGTCGCCCCGAAAAGCGAACGAAAAGTACACGCCCCTGGAATGGCGTTGATCCGACAAAACGGAGGCGAGCGGCTTGCCGTCCAAGTCTGTTATCCGCATGTACTGCCGCTCTATATTGTCGTGCGCCATAAAGCCTACGAATGCGGACAGTTTGTGCCAGCCCGTATCGCCGTCCTTGATCTTGACCGTATAGTTGATGTCCTTGTTGGTGATCTGCATCACGTCCTTGGTGTTCCAGCGCGACGGATCCGCGCTCGTCAAAGCGGTCGCCGAGGGCGGGCCGTTTACGGTGTCCTCGCGGTAATTCCAATAGCCGTGCGGCGTGTCGTTGACGGAGCGGATGTCGCCCGTGATTTCCTTCACATAGGACGGGTATTTCACGAAGTTGACATTGTTCCCGTTGTCCTCGCCCTGTGAAAAATCGTTGATTTCTCCGACGTTTTTAACGGGCTGGCCGTCGCCGGTGACCTTGTGGTACGGGAGCACCGCGCCCTCCGAGCCGTAGGTCATGGACGCGCCGTCGGCATAGGCGGCCGCGCCGCCGTACCATCGCCCTTTGGTGTCCCAGTCCGTGCCCAAAAACAGCGCGGCCGCGCCGTCCGCCGCCCGCGCGGGAGCGGGGCGCGGCGCGGCGATGCATCCGAAAACCAGCAGGATTGCGAGGAACGCCGCCGCGACGGCGTCCCTCTGTTTTTTGTTCAGCCTTTTCAACAATCCGATCATGTTTTGTTCCCTCCGTGATATTGAGTTAATGATAATGACTAATGATTAATTTCGGATAGGTTCGTTAAGACGGCGTTGCCTGTGGGTAAGAAACGCAAAGCATACCCAAAGTTTCGGGAGTGTACAAATAGCGTTGTTGCGGTCATTGCGAGGAACGCGAAGCGCGAAGCGGCAATCTCTATAAAAAGAGCGGCGTTTCGTGTTCGGTAGAGATTGACATCAATGGACGCTTTACGCGTCCTCCTCGCAATGACCCTGCCGAGTTTATGAGCAATGCGGTTTGTACACTCCCAAAGTTTCTTTTTCGACAGGTCAACAATTAATCATTTATCATTAATCATTTATCATTAATGATTGGAAAGCGCGGGGCGTTCCTCTGTTCGGTAGAGATTGCCGCGTCGCGCTTCGCGCTCCTCGCAATGACCTTGCGTGTCCGTTCGTTTTTTTCTCACGCGCCCGCCTATGCTTTGCGCAACAGCCTTACCCGCCCTTTTTCTTGCGCAACTTTAAGAGAGCGAACGCGAGCAAGCCCGCGCCGACGGCCACGCCCGCCGCGCCGACGCCCCAGCCGACACCGTCCTTTTTATCGCCCGTCAGCGTTTCGCCCGGCACGTCGGTCGTCTTTGTCCATTTGGCGTACAAAATCTTGCCCGCCGCGGGGTCGGCCGCCGCGTCCGTTTCAAAGTCCCATTTCTGCGTCAACGCCTTGTCGGAATACCAGCCGCCGAACGTCCTGCCCGCTTTAACGGGGGCGTCCGGTTCCGCGATTTTGCCGTCCGCGCCGATCGCCGCGCTCGCCGTGTCGGAGCCGCCGTTCGTGTTAAACGTGGCGACGCCCGTCCAAACCGCCGTCAGCACCGTGTCGCCCGTCAACCTTTTGGCCGCCGCGCCGCCGCCGAAATCCGCGTCCGTCCATATATAGCCCGTCGAATCCGCCCAACCCGCGAATACCCTGCCGCCGTCGCGCCACGCGGGGTCGGCGGGCTTTTGCAGGTACAGCCGGGCAAGGTTTTGTTCCTTGCGGTTCTGCACCGTCAGTAAAGCGGTACCCTCCTCGTCCACCGACGCGAGGTTGATTTCGCGGCCGCCCTTTTTAACGGAGCGCGCGCCCGCGTCCTGGTATTGGGCGGGGATTTCCCCGAGGCCGCCGTTCAAATCGAACGCGACTTTGTAAAATTCGCGCACGGGAATATAAAGAACTTCGCCGTCCGCCATGGTAACGGGCTGCCCGCTGTTCAGCAGGACGCGCATGTCGTTGGTGGGCGCGAGTACCCAGTCCGCGCTCGTTTGCCCGTAGGGCACATAGACGATGTTTTGCTGCATGACGGACGTGGTGTCGCTCGGGGCGACCATCCACACCCTTTCCCGTACCCAGTCGAGTTTCGGGCCCGCTCCCATACCGTCCCACGCGTAGTAACCGCCGAAGCCCGCGCCGCTCCAACCGCCTTCGCCCCAGAATTGCTGATCCTCCCAAGGGGCCGTCGCCGAACTGAACCGCAGATTGCCGCGCATTCCGAAATTCGCCGCGAATTTGCTGTACTTGACCGGTGTGCCGGCGGCGGCGGGAACCGTGTGGACGGTGTCGTAAACCGCGCCGAAGGCCGAGACCGGCACGTCCCAAATCAGGGAAAGTGGTTCCGTGGTGTACAGCCCCCAGTTGGCGAAGCCCTCGAACCTGTCGGTGTTCGCCCCGAGCGTCAACCGGTTTACCTTGGTGTTCATGAACGTTTCCATGTTTTCGATATTAGAAACGCTGTCCAAACCGGTTACGGCCGTCAAGGCGCGGTTGTCGCGGAACGCCTTCCCGTGGATTTGCCGCACGGTGGCGGGCAACTGCACGGATTTCAGGACGTTTTGCTCGTTCTCCCAGAACGGCCTGAAAGCGTCTACGCCGACCGTCGCAACGTCTTGGTAAAAGGGTTGCAGGTCGCGGGCGGTATAGGTCTCACGCAACGGGCTTTCCCCCGCCGCGTTGGTTTTGTACGCCTTGCGGATGCTGACATAGCGGTTGTCGCCGCTCCAATCCGCGCCGTAGTAAATCCCGTTGTCGCCGTACTCGCAGGTCAGCGTTTTGTCCGCGTCGAACTCAATGTAGTCGCCGCGCTCATAAACCGCGCCGCCGGTTTTCAAGCCCTTTAACAGCGCGCCGTCCTCATAGAACCTGTTCGCCTGCGCCGGAGGCAGCGGGATTACAAATTCTTGGTCGGGCGCGTCGGTCGGAATCGCCGCGTGGCTCTCGCCGTTCTTTTTCAGCGGCGCGCCGCGCGAAAACAGTGTGTCGCGGATAAAGTCCGCCGTCAACTTTTTCCAGCCTTTGGGAACCGCGACGGAGATATTCGTGCCGTCCCAAGTTTCCCCGTCGTAGGTTTCGCCCCCGTTCAAGTTGACCGTGATTTGGACGGTCTCGCCGTCCGCCGCCGCCGTCCGGCCGGAGAGTTTCAGCCCCGCCCAAACGCCCGCCGACAAGCATACCGCCAGCGCGAAAGCGGCGGTGGCCGTGATTTTTTTGAGTAACTTTTTCATTTTTTTATCCTCCTTGTTCTGTTTAAGAACGCTTGCTCTTCACGAAGAAGAACACCGTGACCGCTATTCCCGCCGCAAGAACGGCGAGGCCGGCAATCATAACGGCCGTCGCCCCGCCGGACAAGCCCTGCGGTTCGCCTTGCGCGCCGGGCAATTGATTCAAAATTTCCTCGTCGCCGCCGTTCGGGCTGCCCTCCGGATCGACCGCGGGCGGCGCGGGGCGTATGCCCTCGTTGGGATCCGCCGCCGGCGGCGTCGCGCCGGTATACTCCCATCTCGCGTAAAAGCGGACGCTGCCGGCCTCCTCGGGCGTGTACGACGTAACCGCCTCGGCGTCGTTTTCCGCGTCCTCGCTAGCAAACCAGCCGAGGAAGTCCCAATCCCCGCCCCGCGACGGGGCAGCCAGTAAATCGATCGGGGTGCTCAAACTTTCCGCGGTATACCGTATCGACGTATTCTCCGTGTCCGCGGGCGTGCCGCCGGCGAAATCGAAGGAAATCACGTATTGGATATAGATGTATTTAGCGTACAAATCGGTATCCGTGTCGAAGGTGTCGGCCGTCAAATCGAACTTATCGCCCCAATCGCCGCCGGCACCGACCAAGGAATACCAGCCGTCGAACGCCATGTAAGCGGGAACGATCGGCGCGGGGATTTTAGCGGGTGAAATCGCGACACCCTCCCCGATTTTGACGGCCACGCTTGTTTCCGCGTTTTGGCGGAAGGTCAGCGTAACGGCGTCCGTCCAATTCGGCCAGACGTCGATCGACGTTCCCGAAGCGGGGATCGCGTAAATCGCCTCGACCTTATCGCCCGCGCCGTCGGCTTGCGTGTACCAGCCGCCGAAGCCCAGCCCCGCCTCGGATTCCGCGTCCGCCAGCGTGAGCGGCAGTTCGTCCACCGTAAACGCCGTCGGGTTTTCGGAGACTTCCCCGTCCCCTAAATTGAGGTTCAATGTAAATTCCTCCGCCGTCCATTGGGCGGTCAAAACCGTGTGCTCCGTCAAGGTTTTACCCGTCGAGCCGAAATCGTCGTCCGTCCACGCGTAGTCGTTCTGATCCCGCCAGCCCGTAAACGTTTTGTTCGGACAAACGGGGTCGGCGGGCTTTTCGATATACAGGCGCGTTTTGTCCGCCGCCGCGGGATTTTTGGCCAGCCCGTCCGCGCCGGTTTCACTGACGACCAATTCGTCCGTACCCTCGCCCGTAAATGATTTCGCGCCGATATCCTGATACTGCGCGTGGATAAAGCCCGGGACGTTTTTCCCCAAATTGAACGACACCGAATAGAACTCGCGGATCGGCATGTTGACGCCCGTATCCGTTTCGCCGTTGCCGCCGCCGTACAATTTCATGTTGAAATTGGTGTTTGTATACCAACTTTGTCCGTTCGTCACGCCGGACGGCACATAGACCGCGACTTTCGGATCCGCCAAGGTAGCCCCCGGAACCGCGATCCACGGCGCGCCTTTCATGCCCGCCCCGCCGCCGCTGAATTGATGGGGCTGGAAATCCAAAATCATGTCGAATGTCGGAACGTTTGCCTTAATCGCGTAGTTGTTCGTGTTCGACAAATAACTTTCATGGTAATCGCCGTGAATATAGGCTTGATCGCCCGCGCCGCGCGTATCCTGCCCGAAAACCAAACGCGCCAGTTTGCCGCTGCTGTCCCAAGCCAAAGAACCGTTGGCGGTTAAGTTGCGAATGCCCTCTAACCCCGTCAATTCCGTCAACTCGAAATTATCTTGAAACGAGGCACGGCAAAGTTGCGTAACGGTGCGGGGCAATTCGATTTTTTTCAACGCGCGGGCATAGGCGTTGCTACTCGGGTCGTCGGTACCCGCGTTCCACATTTTAAACGCTTCGGCGGACACGTCGGTAACCGCATGGTAAAACGGCTGCAACTCGCGGGCGGTAAACCCGTCCCTTTCGCCGATCGTCCAAGGCGTTTCCTTCCACGCGCGTTTAATGGTTACGCTTATATTCGCCGGTCCCCAACTCCGGCCGTAATAAACTACATCGTAATAATAGCAGGTCAGCGTCATGCCGGCGCGGAAGTCTATCGCGTCGCCGTTCTCATACAGCGTTTCGCCCTCGTCCAACTCGCCGTCCGCGTCCGTATCGACAAACAGCCCTTTTAAGAGCGGCGTTTTGTACACATCGTCGGCATGATACACGTTTTGCGGCTCGCCGCCGTCGGGCGTCGGATCGTCCCCGCCGTCGGGCAGGAGCGGAATCACCTTGTCGCCGCCGTCCTTGAACAGCGTGTCCTGTACGAACTGCGTCGTCAGGAGCGTCCTGCCCTCGGGCACCGCGACGGACAATTCCGTCTTATTGGTACTCCACGCGCCCCCGTCCGCTTTCCGCAGCCCGCCGCCGTTCAACTTGACCGTGACCGCCGCGTCGCCCGCGGCCGCCGAAACGCCGCCGCCCTTGCGGAACGCGCCGATCCCCGCGAAACTCGCGGCGAGCATTGCCGCGCCGATCAGCAAGCAAATCATGCTTTTCGGCGTCGTCGTTTTCCGTGTCGCTTTCGTTTTCATCTTGTTAGTCTCCCTTTTTAAAATTTTGCCTTTATGTAAACCGCTTGCGCGGATTGCTTTTGACAATGCACAATTTTCCAGTCCACAGTGCACAGTGCATAGTCCACAGTTAAAGGACAGGGTACAATGTACAATTCACAATGCACAATGCACAATTAAGGTCGGGGTTATTCACGCACGGAAAGAACGGCATTTACGCGCGTTACGCTCCCCTGTTCGGTAGAGATTGCTTCGTCGCGCGTTCCGTACTTCTCGCAATGACAAGCGAAAGGCTTTTTGTCAATGCACAATGCACAGTTAAGGCGCATGACAACATGGCGCGCAATGTCACTCCGACCGACACTAATCACTAACCACTAACCACTAACCACTCAATAAGAATGGCATGTTCCGTCCGCAATGACGCTGCCCCTCGTTACACGCGCCGCTTCAAGAACGGCAGAACCGCGATAAACGCCGCCGCGAATGCCGAGCCGCCGCCGAACAGCGGGCAGCCGCACCCCCGCTTTTCCGGCGCGATAATAACGGGCGAATCGTTGGGCGAGCCGGAATCGGGCGGGTCGGGGTCGGACGGGTCGGGCGGGGGCGCGGGCGGGTCGTTTTCCCGCCATTTCGCGTACAAGAACACGTTTTGATCCACGGTATCGGCTCCGAAATCCCACGCCGCGCCGAACAGGGAATCCTTGTACCATCCCTCGAACGCATATCCCTCGCGCGTCGGGTCGTCGGGCCTGCCCGCCTTGCCGCCGGGGGCGACGCTCTGCGATTCGACGGCCGTGCCGCCGCCGGTCTCGAACGTCACCGACCAGCCCGCCGCCGCGCCCGGCGCGTAAAGCAGGAAATTGATGTTGGGCGCGCCGCCGTAATTCGTGTCGTGCTTGTAGTCCTGCCCCTTGATTTGGCCGAACGTGTTGCCCGTCAAAACAAGCCCGTCGATACAGTTGGAATAATGCACGCCGTCGCGGGTGTTCTCCGCCCGATTGCCTTGCAGCAGGACATTTGTAATATCGCCTGCGCCGTCGCCCGTCGCCGTCGGCGAACTGTGCGCCGCCGAACTGACCGCATACGCCGGCCAGAGGGGAAATTCGGACTCGTTGGATTTCAGCGGCTCGTCCGGATCCGCGCCCCGCACCGTGTTCCGGCGAATATCGACGGTGTAAATCTGTGTGCCCTTGTAACTTCCCGCGCCGCCGTAGCCCTGCGAATTGCGCCCCGTCGTCAAGGCAATCGCGTTGTTATTGTTGCGGAAGGACTTGCCCGCCGTCACGTTGTCGCGTATGCCGATAAAAGCGTCGCAGGCCAGCACCTGCTGTTCGCCGCCGTCGTCGCTCGCCGCCGCCCACGCGAGAATCCCTTCCGTGTCGTTCAAATCGTTCTTGACCGCCGCGACGTCGATGTTGTTGCCGAACAGCAGAATCCCCTTGGCGCAGTCCTCCGCCTTGTTGCCGTAAAGGGTCGTGTTTTCGATCGGCAGCAGCAGCGAGGCCATGCTCCCCGCCTCCGGCGTTACGTCCCACGGCCTTTGCCCCGCTTGGAAGGTTACGGTACGCGACCCCGGCTCCGGGCGTTCGACGTACCGCAACTGCCCCTTGCCCCGCCCGTCCGTAATCACGACCGCCAAATCGGAAAACTCGTAGGGGCGGTCGTAAACAATGCCCGCCGCGCCGTCGAACGTCGCGCCCGTCGCCGTCGCCGCCGCCAGTTTGCCGAAGCCGTAATTCGCGCCGGGGACTTCCAGCCCGATGATTTCGCCGTCGTTGGTATACGCGCCCATGCCCGAAATGTCGTTGCCCTCGAAATGAATGTTGTCACGGCACATAAAGCCATGCATCGAGGCAAGGTTTTCGGGCGGGTTGTACGCCCGCTTGCCCGCCGCCTTTACGTTTAAAATGAAACTGTACCCCGTCAGCACGTTGAATTGCTTGTTGGCGTAAGTCACCGAGGAGTCCTCGATTCGGCAGTACTGCCCCTTGGAAATCTCCACGCCCGAAAAGGTCTGCGTCGTCACGTTTTTGAGGACGATCCGGCTGCCCGTAACCGCTATCGCGCGTCCGCGCTGCCGCGCCGGCCCGCCGTGCCCGTCGCTGTGGTAGGGCGCGCGGGTCAAGCCGCTCAAAACGGACACGTCCTTTAAAAAATAGCCCTCGTTGGTATAATCGCGCGCGTCCGCGCCCTCGCGCCAATCGCCCAAATCGACGTACACGTCGGGCGCGTATTGCGGCCGCGCGCTCTCGGCGACGGAGCCGTTCGGGTCGGCGTTGCGGATCGTCAAACCCGCTATGCCCGTATAGCCGACTCCGCGCGCGCCGTTCTTCGGGCGTATAAACGAATTGATTCGGTTGTCCGTGCCTACGCCCGCGTACTCGATAACCGTGCCGGCTTGGCTCTCCCCGCGCAAAACCACGCGGTCGGGCAGTTCCAAATAGTCCAGTTTGTACGTGCCGTTCGGCAGGTATACCACGCCGCCGCCGTGGCTTTCGACGTAGTCCGCCGCCAACTGCATCCGCGCGTTGTCGTTCGCGCCCTGCGCGGGCGGCTGCCCGAAGTCGTTTATGTCCCGCTCGTTGCCCCAATTGATGTGCCGCGCCCACGCCGCCCCGATTCCCAGCGGGTCGTTTTCGGCGTCGTTGCCCGCCACGACCGTCAAGGCCTGCCCGTCGGCGAGCCCGCGCCAAACGCCGTTTCCGGTCGAGACCTGCGCCTCGTATTCGCCCGGCGTTATGTCCGGCACGGTAAAGCGCAAGCGGTACGGGTTGAAGTCGGGCGCGCCCCCGCCGTCCGGCGCGAGTTGGGCGGCGTATGCCGTCCCGCCGTTTTTGGCGGCAAGGCGAACCTGCGGCGCGGCGGAAAACCCGCTAAATTCGGAAAGGTCGAAGTTGCGCCCGCTGACGTCGATCGTCTGTCCCGCCCACGCCTCTTTTTCGGACAGGAACAGGGGTCGAGGCGCGTTCAAGGTATAGGGCGCGCTTGTCCCCGCCGCCGTTTTTACCCACAGGTCGAACGCGCCCTGTTTGTCGGCGGGCAGGCGGCATATTATATACTGAAAATTCCGCCCGTCGCGTTGTACGATTTCGGGCTTGAACGCCCCCGCCGCGTCGGGGTCGGGCGAGGCGGCCGCGGGCGCGAGGACCGCCTCGGCGTCCGCCGCGAAATACTCGCCGTTGACCGAAAACAGTTCCCCCGGGCTGACCGCGTCGGTCGCCCGCAGGATAAAGGGAACGGCGGCGGCCGCGCGGACGGTTGCCCGCCGCCCGCCCCAAACGGGCGCGGGCAAGAGGAACGCCGCGCACAGGAACGCCAACGCCGCAAGCCGTATAAAGTTGTTCCGATTCGCTTTCATTTCCGCGCTATCCTTTGACGAACCCCGACAAGTACGCCGAATTTAATTTCTTGAACGTATCCGTGTACGCGCCGGCGAAATACTCGTCCTGCCAGCCGACCGTATTCAGGGCGATGATCAGGTTGTTGTACGCGCTGTTAAAGCCGGGCTGGCCTTGCGTTTTGGAAATCAAGACCTTTTGCAGGGCCTGTTCCACGGTGCCGCGCTGAGACCACATTTCTTGGATGCCCGGCAAATCCGCGTCCGTCCACGTCCACATGCAGGCGCGGCGCGCGATCTGCACTTGAACGTCCGTATGCGGCGTCACGGCGGCGGAACTGTACATCGATTCCACGTCCTCGCGGCTCCGCCCGCTCGAATAGGTGGCGAGGGGGTGCTCCTTGCTGCCGCCGCAGTAAAAGAACGGGAACGTCCACTGCGGCGATTCGACCCGCCCGTTGGACAGGTTGTAACGCTCGACCAGAGACCCGATTGTATTGACCTCGTCCACCATCTGCTTTTTCAAATCCTCGCTCGTATAGCGGCGCGCGCCGTTCTCCTCCGTCCAAAGTCCGCCGGCGCGGGGCCCCCACGCGAGCAGCCTGTCGCCGATCTCGGACTGCTGCAAATCCAGCCACTGCAAAATCTGCGGGATGTCGCCCTCCGGCACCGTCTTAAAGATCAGAAAACTTTGGGGTTGCGGCTCCCTTTGCGCGAAAAACTCGAAGCGCGGGTCCTTTTCGATTTTTAGGTAAACCTTGCGGTACCGCACCTGCTCGCCCTCGCGCCCCGCCGTGTCGTCCAACAGGGCGACCTGCCCCGCCGCGAGCGCGTTCTCATAGGTGACGGCGTAATGCCCCTTGTTCAGTTTGGACTGAATGTTTTGAAACGTCAAAACCGCGCCGTCGTTGTTGGTCAATCTGCCCTCCGCCACCATCGCCGCCCAATCCTCTAAATAGTCCTTGAAGAAAGGCTGGCGCGCCATCACCTTGACCGTTTGGGCGTCCGCGTCCCAATAGGAATACATCGTGTTCAGCGCGCCGGACGCGCCCATCAAGCGCGGCCACAAAACGCTCATCAGGCTCCATGTATCGCGGTCCTGTCCGTCGTTGGCGAGTATGGGCGTCACGCTTTTGCCCAAGGGCAGGGCGTATTTCGCGGCCGTCGCGGAATCGTGGATCACGCCGTAGATTTTGTCTAAAAAGCCGTAAAACTCGTCCGCGTTTGTAATGTGCTTGCCCACGTCGAGAAGTTGCTCCTCGGTAAACGCGCCGTTTTCCATGTAAATGTTTTCCAGTTCGGCGGCCGTATAGGCCTTTTCGCCGGGATAGTACTTGGCGAACACGTCCTGCAAAATGTCCTCGCGGACATAGACCTTGCCGTAATAGTCCTCGTAAAATTCAAACGGCTTTGTCCTGGCGGGGTCGGCCTCCGGATCCACGACCGACAGGCCGATATTGCCCAGCCCGAACGGCACGCCGTAGATTTTGCCCGCCTTGCCGCCGTTGACGTGGCTCATGCCCCACACCGATTCCGGCATACGGCGCAGGATCGTCGGGCAGTATTTTTGCACGTATTCGGTCAGGTCGTACACGTCGCGCGGGTCGATGATCCCCGCCATCTCGAACGTGCCGAAGCCCACGTCGGGCAGCGCGTCCGCGGCGACCATGTTCTCATAGGCGACGCTCACCGACACGCCGTTGTTGTCCACCGACGCTCGTTTGTCGATGCCCACGCCCGTCAGCCGCTCCAATTCCGGCCACACCTTGTCCTCGGACGAGGTGTACTGCTTCGCGCCGGATTGGTTGCCGTTCCACGCCTTTAAGGACAGCGTTTTTTGCGTCCAAGAGGGCAAGTCGGACGAGTCCGTCCAGCCGTTGGCGGCCAGATTCGACGGCAGCCACGCGTAATTCGCGTCCACGTCCGCGGGCGGGTCCGTGCGCTTGCACGCCGTGAACGGCAGGACAAATACCGCCGCCAACGCCAGCAAGACCGCTTTGTGAAGGGTTTTTTTCATGTTCCATACCTCCTATTATTGCGGACATTTTTCTTTGAAGTTTGCCCGTCAAGATTGCCCGTCACAAAGAAAATAGTCCGGCCAAAAAAGAAACATCGGATAGGGTTTTTATGGGAGTGTACAAACCGCGTCGATTATAAACACGGCATGTCATTAGACTTGTTGCGAAATTAAGACGCGAAACGATAGGCGAGGGATTTTTGCGTGTAACGCGGGTAAAAATCGCAGTTTGTAGCACCGCTACTAACAAGATTTTTACCCGCGTTACACACTATAAAGACCCGCATAGCGTTCGTGTCGTATTTCGCAACAAGTCTATTGCGAGGAGGACGCGTAAAGCGTCCGACGCGGCAATCTCTATATAAAAAGGCGCGTTTCGTGTTTTGTAGAGATTGCCGCGTCGCGCTTCCGCGCTCCTCGCAATGACCGTATCAACCCGCTATTTGTCCGCTCCGCCTACTCCTTGACGCTCCCGATCATCACGCCCTGTATAAAGTACTTTTGCAGGAACGGATAGACCAAAATAACCGGCAGGGTGGACACCACGATTTGCGCGGAAACGATAGCCTCGGGCGTCATCTGATCGCTGATGTCGCCCAAGGGGCGCCCGCTCGCCATCGCCGCCTTGATCAGTTCCTGAATCCGTTGGGATTCTTTCAATACCTGCTCCAAATTGTATTGCAGGGTGAACAGTTCCCGATAGCCGATGTCCACAAAGTACAGGGTGCTTGTCCAGTCGTTCCAATGGAACACGGCGTTCCACAGCAGGACGGTGGCGATAATCGGCATGGACAGCGGGAACATGATTTGAAACAGGATGCGGATCTCGCTCGCGCCGTCTACCCGCGCCGACTCGCGCAGGGAATCGGGGATATTCAACAGGTACGTGCGAATGATCACCATGTTGAAAAAGTTGAAGGCGAACGGCAGAATGTACACGAAAAAGGTGTTGCGCAGGTGGATTTTGGAATAGAACAGCCACGTCGGGAACAGCCCGCCGCCGAAGAACATCGGCACCGTCAGAAACGCGACGATGAGCCCGCGCCCGCGCAAGCCCTTGCGCAGGAGCGCGTAAGCCGCGAAATACGTGACGATCAGCGCGAGCGC
>JAISFM010000285.1 GCA_031263605.1 Clostridiales bacterium
AGGACGAGGACAGGATATGGCACAACTGCGAAGTATAGGCGATGATTCGATCGTGCGTTTCCGCGTCCGATGGCAGTACGCGGAAAAAACCGATTTCCAAAAACAATTTTTTGACCGCCGCCGCCGCCTCGATCGAGGCGCAGACGGGGATCATAAGCGCGGACGCGTTCTCGAACATGGCCGCCGAGGAATGGTTGATGCCGGAATACTCGCGCCCCGCCATGGGGTGCGTCGCGATGAAATTCAAATCGGGGTACAGCGCGGCCAATTTCCGCATAGCGGCGACGACGGCGCGTTTATTGCCGCCGATGTCCAGCACGGCCGCCCCCGCCCGCAACTGGGGCGCGGCGAGGGTCGCGACGCCGTAAAAGGCGCGCGGATTGAGGGCGATCATCAAAACGTCCAATTCGCCGTACTCCGCGCCGGACAAGGGCGCGTCCGCCGCGCCGACCAGTTCGGATTTCAGCATCGTCTCGCGGTCCGTGTCAAACCCGTACACGGTATGCCCGGCCTTTTTAAACGCTTTGCCAAAACTCGCGCCCATGAGGCCGAGGCCGATAATTCCTATATTCATTGTCGTATTCCCTTTTTGAATGGAGAAGTGCCGGATTCAGCAGGTAGAGGTTAGCGGAGTAAAAGTAGTTAGAAGTTAGTGGAATAAAAGTGATTAGTGGTTAGTGGTTAGTGATTAGTGTCGGTCGGGGAACATTGCGCAAAAACATCTGTCACTCATTCCGTGAGTGACTAATCCCAACCGCAATTGTGCATTGTGAATTGTGAATTGCGCATTGTTCGTCGCACGAAACGCCCCATTTGTCATTGCGAGGAGCGCAAAGCGCGACGCGGCAATCTCTACCGAACAGAGGAACACCCCATTTGTCATTGCGAGGAGCGCAAAGCGCGACGCGGCAATCTCTACCGAACAGAGGAACGCCCCATTTGTCATTGCGAGGAGCGCAAAGCGCGACGCGGCAATCTCTACCGAACAGAGGAACGCCCCGCGCTTTTCTCTTTCATTCCGAATGCGCTGCTCTCTGCCATTCCGAACACAGTGAAAAATCTCAACCGATACCGCGCTTTACCCTTCCAACCGAAACTTTTACCTTTGCCCCAACTCTCAACTTCCAATTTTCATCGGTAATGATTCTTCACTGCGCACCAAATGACATCGCACTCGCGCTAAATTCACCCGACCGACACTAACCACTAACCACTATCCACTAACCACTAAATCCGAAACTTCTCAATTCTCCATTCTCACTTCCCGATTCCCTCCTTGCCCACCAGCGGCAAAATCACCCCCACCTTCCCGACCAACTCCGCGAACGCTTCCGGCCGGATGCTCTGCGCGCCGTCGCACAAAGCGTGTTCGGGGTCGTTATGCACCTCGATAATCAAGCCGTCGCTGCCCACGCCCGCCGACGCGAGCGACAGCGGCAGCACCAAGCGCGACAGGCCCGACGCGTGGCTGGGGTCTACGATGACGGGCAAATGGGTCAATTCCTTTAAAATCGGGATCGCGGACAAGTCCAGCGTGTTGCGCGTATAAGGCTCGAACGTGCGGATGCCGCGCTCGCACAAAACGACGCGCCCGTTGCCCTCGGCCATGATGTATTCCGCGCTCATCAGCCATTCCTCAATCGTGTTGGCGAGGCCGCGCTTCAACAGGATCGGCTTGTCGATCCGCCCCACTTCCTTCAACAGTTCAAAGTTCTGCATGTTGCGCGCGCCCACCTGAACGACGTCCACGTCGCGGAACAGGTCGATATGGCGCACGCTCATGATTTCGGACACGATCGGCAAGCCCGTTTCCGCTTTGGCGCGCAGCAGCAATTCAAGGCCGCTTTCCCGCAGCCCTTGGAACGCATAGGGCGAGGTGCGGGGTTTGTACGCCCCCCCTCGCAAAAAGCCCGCCCCGGCGCGTTTAACGGCGGCTGCGACCGCGACGATCTGTTTTTCGCTCTCGACGGAGCAAGGCCCCGCGATAAAAGTAAAGTTCCCGCCGCCGATTTTCCGCCCCGCGGCCTCGATGACCGTGTCCTCCGGATGGAATTTGCGGTTGGCCTTTTTGAACGGCTCCTGAATCCGTTTGACGGTCTCGACGATATTCATCGAGCGCAGCAAGTCGATGTCCACCAAACCGGTATCGCCGATCAAGCCCAAAATCGTGGTGTTCTCGCCCTCGCTCAAATGGATTTTCAGCCCAAGGCCTTTGATCCAGTTCATCAGGTTGTCAAGTTGTTTTTTCTCGTGGCTGCTTTTTATTACGACTATCATAAGGTATCCTTTTTTTTGAATAGAGAAGTGAGAAGTGAGAAGTTAAAATGAATAAGTCGGACTGTATTTCACAGATAAGGCGCAACATATTTTTCAAGGGGTTTTGTGCCCGGCCAAGCGTTTTTCCAAAGACGCAACAACGCCGCGACGAGGCAAAAAAACGCGGGTGGGCGTGAAAGACCCGAAAAGATGTGTTCCGTTCCGTGAATACAATCTCTTAACATCGGGTAAGTTTTGCGCCGGCGCGCCGCCGAAACGCCCGCGCCGAACCTGTCGTTAGACTTGCGGCGAAATTAACTTGCGGCGGCTTTGCGCGTCTTTTCGCGGCAAACTTTGATAAAATTTCGATAGCAGCGTTGCCGCAAGCCTCAATTTTATCTTTGTTTGCCGCAAAAAATCCGGCGCAATTCCGCTCGCCTTTTAATTTCGCTGCAAGTCTATTAGAGTCGTCGCGAAACCTCCGCTGCCCAACTTACATGATTTCCTTAATGCGCTGCGTCACCAACGCCTTTTCAAAGGTCTTGATGTTGTTCGCGTGCGCCAGCAGTAAATCGGCGAACCTCCGCGGCAGGACGGCCTTGCCGCCGTTCCTTTCCTTGACGGCGTCGAACAGCCGCTCCAAAAGTTTTTTAAAGATCGGCCCGAAATTGATGTTTTTGGAGAGCGATTTCAACAGGGCGTCGCTTTCGGCAACCTTCAAGCCCGACAGGTAATACAGCGCGATTTCGCCGGAAAGGCCTTCGCCGGCCTTAGCGTCGCCGCAGTACACAACGTCGCGCACCTCGTCGCTGCCGATCAGCAGGGTGCGGGTTTTGACCGAATTAGCGGCATGGAACACTTTCAGCACGTTCGGGCCGATCATCTTATAGGCCTGCGCGTCTTTGGCGTTCGAGGCGGCGACAAACTGCCACAATTCGGCCGCAACGCCGAAATTGAAGTCGATCGCCTTTTTAAAGAATTTTTCGTTTGTCTCGGGCGAATTTAAATAATCGCTCGCCGCGAACGCAAAAAGATCCTTGTAAAAATTGAAATTCTTAGTATTCATCCGTCAATCTCCTCTGATAGATTATGTTCTCTAATAGTATACCACTATATTTTGTATTCGGTCAAACGTTTTTTTACAATGATTCATTAATGATTAATGACTAATGATTCATTGTTGACCTGTCGAAAAAGAAACTTTGGGTATACTTTACATTTCTTAGCCACAGGCATTATTCAATGCAGAATGCAGAATTGTTGACCTGTCGAAAAAGAAACTTTCGGTGTGCTTTACATTCCTTGCCCACAGGTAATATTGTTTCAAGCAAATCCTATCCGAAATTCTGCATTTTGCATTCTGCATTATTCGTTTTGCGTCAGCGTCCGAACTTCTCACTTCTCCATTCTCACTTCTCACTTCCATCCTCCTCCCCCTCCCCTTATCGCCTTCCCTACCGTATCATACAAATCGTATTTCATCACCAGCCTTTCGAACTCGGTTTCGTCAAAGGTTTTGACGACCTGCAATCGGTCGTTCATGACGTTGACCTTGTAAAAATACGCCCCGTGCATCAGTTTGTTTAGGGCGAACAGAGTCGCGTTTTCCGATACGCAGACCTCGCGCACGGCCAAGCCCTTTTCCTTTAACCGCCCGACGCGCGAAGCCAATGCCTTGACGCGCAGGTACGAGGACGCGCGCGCGGCGGTGACCGTGCCGGTCAGCATGAAAAAAGCGATCACCGAATAGGTCACGTTGAACTTGAAAAACACCGATACCGCCGACAACGCCATAAAGATGCCCGCGGCGATACAGCCGCCGATTTTCATGACGCGCACGGCCTTTCCGCGTGGCATTTTGCCCGACAGCCCGGCGAGCAGCACCCTGCCGCCGTCCAGCGGAAAGACGGGCAGCAAATTGAAAACCGAGGTCATGAAATTGGCGAGCACGAACGTTTCGGTAAAAAAGTAGGTCGAGGGCGCGACCCACCACAGCGCGGTAAAGACGACGGCCAGCGCGAACCCGCAGAGCGGCCCGGCCAGAGCGACCCAGATTTCCTCGCGGGGTTTCATGCCGTCGGTATCGCCGGACAGAGCCGCGCCGTAGGGCATTAAATGAACGTCGTCCAGAACGTACCCGAAATGCGCGGCCATGGCGGAGTGCGCCATTTCGTGGGCGACCATGGCGATAAAATACGCGACGAACGTAAAGCCGCTGCCCAAAAAGAACAGAACGATCCCCAGCGCGATGAACAATGGATTGACGCGAAGTTTGACGATAATAAACCCCCTTTTGGGGAAGCGAGATGGGTTAGAGGGAATAGGGATATTAGAGGGAATAGGGAATAGTGGATAGGGAATAGTGGTTAGTGGTTAGTGATTAGTGTCGGTCGGAGGTGGAAAAGTGAGAATTGAGAAGTGCGGTCGGGGTAGTTATTCCCTTCAATGCAGAATGCTTTTTCAATGCAAAATGCAGAATGCAGAATTGTTGACCTGTCGAAAAAGAAACTTTGTGTATGCTTTGCGTTCCTTACCCACAAGCAATACTGCCTTAATAAAACTTTATCCGAAATACTGCATTTTGCATTTTGCATTCTGCATT
>JAISFM010000291.1 GCA_031263605.1 Clostridiales bacterium
ATCACTTTGTAATCAGCAACGTGCGGTTCTGGGAATACGGCTCGGAAACGAGCGCGACCGTGGACAGTGTTCCCACGCCCAACGTCGTGACGAACGTCGCCAATAACGCGGTTGTGGCGGCGAACGGGGACATAGAGTTCGCGTTTTCCGGCGGCGCCAACAGTTATCCCGGGGCAAGAAGCATCCAATTCAACCTGCCCGAAGGCGAATATACCGTCACCTTTGACGTGACCTTGAACGATTTATCGGGCGGCGGGCATATTTATTTCAATGATTTAGGGTCGTCAACGTTTATCAATATAAATACCTATGTCCCGGGGCAAACGTATCCGCTGTCCTTCAATGTTTCGGTAGGCGACACCGGCATAAAAACATTGAGCATCTTTACGACAAATTCGGCACAAGGCGGCGCAAGCGGCATTATCTCCAACATCGTCATTACGACGGTGGTCGAGTCGTAAACCGCAAAGCAAAAGACCAATGCCGAAAGTTTTTGAAAGGGGCGCGGGGTGAAAACCGTTTGCATATCCTTTTCGGGTCATTCGGCGGGGTTTCGGATAAAAGCCGCGATATTCCTCGGTTGCATAGCGTTGCTATGCGCCCTCGAAATTTCGCGATTTTTATCTCGAAACCTCGGCGAATGAACTCGAAAAGTCTATTGAACGGTTTCCCCTTTTTCCAAAAAGTTTTCCCCGCAATCTAAAAGGTAAAACGACATGCAAATCATAAAACACAAACTGGGCGCGTTGACCGCGCTGTACGCCGAAAGGGACGGCTCCGTGACGTTCACGCTCGCGCCGACCGCGACGCTGAAAAACATCGACGAAAAGAAATTGACACTCGACGGCGTTAAATTCGGCCGCCCCGACCCGATGGTACAGGTTCACGTGTTCGGCGACGCGGCCAACCGCCAGTATTCGGCGGGGCGCACAATGCGCAACTCGGACAGTTGCTTCCAATTGAAATACGACGGCCAAACCGTGCAAAGGCGGGGCGGCGCGACCGAAATCGCCACGCGCTTCCGCCGCGCCGACGGGCAAACCGCCGAACACCGCCTGCGGCATAAACCGGGGCGGCGGTTCGTCGAATGCTTCACCGCGTATACGAACGGGAGCGATCGGGACGTCACCCTCGAAATGCTGTCCTCGTTCTCGATCGGCTGCCTCACGCCCTACGCCCCCGACAACCCAACGGGTAAAATCACCCTGCACCGAATGCGGAGCCAATGGAGCGCGGAGGCGCAACTCGAAAGTTTCCCCGCCGAAACCCTGCAATTAGAGCCGAGTTGGCTCAACTACGGCGCGCGGGGCGAGCGGTTCGGCGTGGCCGGCTCCACGCCCTGCCGGGGGTTCATGCCCCTGATCGGCTTGACCGACGAGCGCGCGCGCGTCACGTGGGCGGCCGATTGGGACGCGCCGTCCTCGTGGCAGGCGGAGTTTTACCTGTCCCAAAACGCGGCCAATTTATCGGGCGGCTTGGCGGACTTCGAGTTCGGCCACTGGCGCAAAACCTTGCGCCCCGGCGAAACGTTCGCCGCGCCCCCCGCTCGCCTCACCGCCGCGCGGGGCGGCATGGACGAGGCGGCGCAAATCTTGACGGAGTTTCAACGCGAAAAGCCGCTCCCGCCGCGCGAGGAAGGCCTGCCGATCCTCTACAACGAGTACTGCAAAACGTGGGGGCAATGCTCGCGCGAAAACCTGCTGCCCCTCATTGACGCGAGCGCGAAACTGGGGATAGACACGTTCGTCATAGACGCGGGCTGGTACGACAAGGCCGACAAATCGTCGGGCTTCTACGCCCCCAAAAGGGACTACTACCCCGACGGGATCGGCGAGGTCGTTCGCCGAATCAACGCCGCCGGAATGCAAGCCGGAATCTGGTTCGAGTACGAAAGCCGCGACTACGACGAATTGACGCGCGGCGGCTACGGGGACTGCCTGTTGACGCGCGGCGGCGTCCCGATCCGCAACATGGAACGCGCCTTTCTCGACATGCGGCGGCCGGAGGCGGCCGCCGAACTGGACAAGAGCGTAATCGGGTTTTTGCGGGACAACGGGTTCGGCTATGTAAAGGTGGACTACAACGAGAATATAGGCGTCGGGTGCGACGGCGCGGAGTCCTTGGGCGAGGGGCTGCGGCAACATGCCCTCGCGGCGCGCGGGTTTTTGGAACGGATCAAGCGCGCGCTGCCCGATACGGTGTTGGAGGTCTGCGCGTCGGGCGGCCTGCGGACGGAGCCGTCCTTTATCGCCGCCGCCGACCAAGTGTCCTATTCGGACATTCACGAAGCCGACGAGGGCGCGATAGTGGCGGGCGACCTGCACCGCGTTTTGCAGCCCGCCAAAAGTCAGATTTGGGCGGTAATCCGCGCGGGCGACGACGAGAACCGCCTCGTCAATACGGTGTCCAAGTGCTTTTTGGGGCGCATGTGCTTTTCGGGCGACGTCGATCAAATGAACGCGGCGCAGGAGGCCGTCGTCCGCCGCGCGATCGCGCTTTATCGGGAATGCGCGCCCGTGATTCGGGACGGGCGGTCGTATTTTTTGGGCAAGCGCGGCAAATCCCTGCGCAACCCGTCGGGCTATTCGGCGGTCTTGCGGGCGGGGCGGGGCGGCGCGGTGTTGGTCGTGAACACGTTCGACGGCAAGCGCGGCGTATTGTCCTTCCGGCACAAAGCGTTGAAAGGCCTGAAAATCCGCAGCGTTTTCGCAACCTCCGGCGCAGAGGCGGAAGTTGAGGGCGACGGCGCGGTCGTAATCCGAGGCTTAGGCGCGAGGAGCGGCGGGGTGGTTCTTTTGAATTGAGAATTGAAAATTGAAAATTGAGAAGTGTCGGATGCTGACGCAAATCAAAACTTTGGGTATGCTTTACGTTTCATACCCGCAGGCATTATTCAATTCACAATTCACAATTCACAATTGTTGACCTGTCGAAAAAGAAACTTTGGGTATGCTTTACGTTTCATACCCGCAGGCAATACCGCTTTAACGAACCCTATCCGAAATTGTGCATTATGAATTGCGCATTGTGCATTCCGCATTATCCTTTAACTGTGGACTGTGGACTGTGCACTGTGCACTGAAAGGTAATATTATGAAACGAATCGACAAACCCGGCCTTTTCGGCGTCTGCGAATTGTTCGAGGGCGCGGTGGACGCCGCCGTCCGGCCCGAACAGACCGTTGATCTGGCGGCCGCGCTGGGCTGCAAATCCATGCGCGTCTGGCTGCACCACACCGACTTGTTACGCGTAGGCGCGGGCGGCGCGCCCGAATTTATCCCCGAAAAACTGGAATTTTACAGGACGCTTATCGAACGCCTTTGGAAAAAAGGGGTCCGCCGGTTGACGGGCATGAACCACTGCTATCTGTACCCGCCGGCGTTTACGGCGCGGTACGGCGCGGTGCCGTTCAATGTAATCCCCCTGCCGGACGGCGAATTTTACGCGCCCTTTTTGAGCCTGCTCGAAGCCGCCTCGGAATTGGCGGCGCGGGCGTTCCCCGAGGTCGCGCAGTGGGAGCCGGGCAACGAGGTCAATTTCGACCGCTTTATAGCGAAGCCCGGCTACCCGTTCGAGAACGCGCCGCGCGAGGGCGAGGGCGGCGCGGGCTTGACCTACACCGAGGGCGAAAAGGCGGGCATTTGCGCCGACCTCGCTTTTTACGCGGCGCGGGGCGTCCGGCGCGCGAACCCCGCCGCGCGTATCGTCCTGCCCTCGCCCGCGGGCGGCGCGGAGCGGACGGCGGCCTTTATCGGCGCGGTTTACGAAAAAATCGAAAGCGGCGCGTTCCCGCGCGGCGCGGCGGCGGCCTCGGTAAAGCCCCGCGACTATTTCGATATCCTGTCGTATCACCCCTACAATTTTGACGGGCAGTCGCGGCTGTTGGAGGCTTTTTACGACGGCGTCCAAGCCGTGGCGGCGGCGCGCGGCGACGGCGGCCGTCCGGTCTTCGTCACCGAATACGGCTATCACGACGGTGATTTGACGAAGTTCGGTTTAGACGCGCGCGAAGCCGACGCCCGTCAGGCGGCCTATCTCATCGGCGACTATGAAATCTTCAAACGTTTGGAGCATGTGGAAACCGTCCATTATTTCCGCCTTTTCGACTGGCGCGAGGGGTACGGCATCGAAACGGACTTCGGTTTGTTTTCCTCGCCCGCCGCGCAAACCGGAATCATACCCAAGGCCAAAGGCCTCGCGCTGTTCAAATATTTCAACGGCCCCTCCGCCGACATCCGCCCCCTATACCGTTTCGCCAAGGTAGACATTCAGGGCGACCGGGCATT
>JAISFM010000006.1 GCA_031263605.1 Clostridiales bacterium
AAATTTTATTGATCGCGTCCAAATACGCCAGTATCGCGCTTTCGACAACGTCGGTGGATACGCCGCGCCCCGACGCGGTTTGGCCGTCCGAGCGCAGGCGGACCGAAGTCACGCCCTGCGCGTCGTTGCCGCCCGTGACCGATTGCGCGTCGTAACTTTCAAGTTCAAATTCGCGCCCCGCTATCGCGTCAATCGCCCGAAAAGCCGCGTCGATCGGGCCGTCGCCCGCGCTCGCGCCCCGTTTGGTTTGGCCGCCCGTGAGAAGGGCAATCTCCGCGCGCGCCGCGCCCTTTTGGCTGGCGATTTGAAAGTCCGCCAAAACGAACGCCAAATCGCGCGCCTTGCCGCCGCCCGTCAGCAAGGCGGCGATGTCCTGGTCGGACACGTACTTTTTTTTGTCGGCAAGGGCTTTAAACTCGACGAACAGCGCGGCGATTTCTCCGTCGCTCACATGATAGCCCATGTCCTTTAAATGCTCCGAAAAAGCGTGTTTGCCGCTGTGCTTGCCCAGCACGATTTTGTTTTCGGGAATGCCCACGTCGGCGGGGCTCATGATTTCGTAGGTCTCGGGGTTCGCGAGGACGCCGTGCTGGTGGATGCCCGATTCGTGGGCGAAAGCGTTCGCGCCGACGACCGGCTTGTTGGCGGGAATCCGCGTCCCGACGACGGAGGCGAGCAGGGAGGACGCGCGGTAGATTTCCCGCGTGTCAATCCGCGTCTCGACCCCGAAATAAGCCGCGCGGGTCTTGACCGCCATGACGACCTCTTCGAGGGCGCAGTTGCCCGCGCGCTCGCCTATCCCGTTGACGGCGCACTCGACCTGCCGCGCGCCCGCCGACACCATCGCCAAGGAGTTGGCGACGGCCATGCCGAGGTCGTTGTGGTTGTGCGCGCTGATCACCGCGTGTTCGATGCCCGCGACGTTTTCCCGCAAGAAGCGCACGAGGCCGTACATCTCCTGCGGGGCGCGGTAGCCCACGGTGTCGGGCATGTTCAAGGTGCGCGCACCCGCCAAAAGGGCGGTTTCACAAACTTTTTTAAGGAAATCCCGCTCGGTGCGCGACGCATCCTCGGCGGAAAACTCCACCTCGGCGGCAAGATTACGGGCGTACCGCACGCTTTCGCGTATCTTTTCCAGCACCCGTTCGGGGGACATTTTCAGTTTGTACTGCATGTGCAGGGGGCTGGTCGCCAAAAAGATGTGGATGACGGAGCGCGCCGCGCCGGATAAGGCGGCGGCGGCCGCGTCGATGTCGGCGGCGTTGGCGCGCGCGAGGGAGCAGACCGCGCAATTTTTCACGGTTTCCGCGACGGCCTTGACGGAGTCCCAATCCCCTTGGCTGGACACGGCGAAGCCCGCCTCGATAACGTCCACGTTCAGTTTTTCGAGTTGCCGCGCGATTTCGATTTTCTCGTCGATGCGCATACTGCAACCCGGCGACTGCTCGCCGTCACGGAGGGTGGTATCGAAGATGCGTAATTTATCCATTTTAATAATTGAGAATTGAGAATTGAGAATTGAGAAGTGTCGGATGCTGTCGCAAGAAATAACTTTGAGTATGCTGTATGTTTCTTACCCGCCGACAAGATAATTGAGAATGGAGAATTGAAAATTTAGAAGTGTCGGATGCCGTGGCAAGAAATAACTTTTAGTATGCTGTATGTTTCTTGCCCGCCGACCGGCTTACCGGACGATAATTCGACCTTAACTTTTCAATTTTCAATTTTCAATTCTCAATTCCGGCGGCAACCGCCGCCGCCCACACTTTTCAATTCTCAATTCTCAATTCTCACTTGTTTTAAAGAAAAAGTTAAAACTTTTTCTTTAAAACCGCGCCTCGCGCCGCGCTCGTCACCGTCTCCCTGTACCGCAGCAGGTACCCCGAAACGGAATCGTCCTTCGGCCGCCAGCGGTCAAGACGCTTTTTTAAATCCTTCGGGCTCAACTCCACGTCGATTTTGCCCTTCGGTATGTCGATCGCGATCATGTCGCCGTTTTGCAACGCCGCGATAGGCCCGCCCTCGGCGGCCTCGGGGCAGACATGCCCGATCGACGCGCCGCGCGTCGCGCCCGAAAAACGCCCGTCGGTAATCAAAGCGACCTTTGCCGCCAGACCCATGCCCGCCAAACTCGAAGTGGGGTACAGCATTTCCCGCATACCCGGGCCGCCCTTGGGCCCCTCGTAACGAATAACGACCACGTCCCTTTCCTTGATTTGGCCTTGCGTGATCGCCGCCACCGCTTCCTCCTCGCTGTTGAAGACGCGCGCGGGGCCTTTGTGCGCCAGCATCGCGTCGTCCACGGCGGAACGCTTGACGACGCAGCCCTCGGGGGCGAGGTTGCCGTACAGGACGGCCAGCCCCCCGGTCTTTGAATAGGGGTTATCCTTGGTGCGGATCACGTTTTTATCCAAAATGTCGCAATCGTTGTACAGTTCGGACAGTTTGCGCCCCGCGACGGTCAACGCGCCGCCGAAAATCAGCGGGGGGATATTGGGCGAGAGGGGGCGCGCCAATTCGGCCATGACCGCCATCACGCCGCCCGCCTCGTACAGGTCTACCACCGTCGTATCCGTCGCCGGATTGAGGCGGCACAGATTGGGGACGCGCGCGCTGACGGCGGCGACGGTGTTCTTGTCCTTTGTGTCCCCGCCCAATTCCAGCGTCACGCCGACCTCGGCGGCAATAGCGGTCAAATGCAGCAGACTGTTCGTGCTCGCCCCCAAAGCCATGTCCAGCGACAGCGCGTTGACAAAGGCCTCTTTGGTCAAAATCATGCGCGGCGTGATCTGCTTGTCGATTAAGGCCATGATTTGCTTGCCGGTCTCCTTTGCGAGGCGCAGGCGTTCGGCGTAGACGGCGGGGATAGTGCCGTTGCCGGGCAACGCCATGCCGAGGGCCTCGGTCAAGCAGTTCATGCTGTTGGCGGTGAACATGCCGCTGCAACTGCCGCAGCCGGGGCAGGCCTTGTTTTCCAGTTCGTTCAATTCGTGCAGGCCCATTTTGCCGGCCTTGACCGCGCCGACGGCCTCGCTCATCGTGGCGAAGCCCACGGCCTTGCCCTTGAACCTGCCGGGCAGCATCGGGCCGCCGCTGACGACGATCGAGGGGATGTTGCAGCGCGCCGCGCCCATCAGCATCCCGGGGACGATTTTGTCGCAGTTGGGGATCAGCACGAGGCCGTCGAACGCGTGGGCATACGTCATGGACTCCACGCTGTCGGCGATCAGTTCGCGCGAGGGCAGGGAATATTTCATGCCCGAATGCCCCATGGCGATGCCGTCGCAAATGCCGATCGACGGCACCACGACCGGCACGCCGCCGCCCGCCCAAACGCCGGCCTTGACGGCCTCGGCGATTTGGTTGAGGTGCGAATGCCCCGGCACGATCTCGCTGTACGCGTTGACGACGCCGATAATCGGCTTTCCGATTTCCTCGTCGGTGAAGCCCAACGCCTTGTACAGCGAGCGGGACGGGGCTTTGTCTATGCCCTGCGCGATTGATTTACCCATTGTTTTTTACCTTTTACCTTTTATCTTTTATCTTAACAGTATATCATATTTATACAACTTTCGGCAAACGAATGCGCCGCCATTCGGTGTAAATGCGCCGTAATTTCGGGGGAAGTTCCGTTTTTCCGGCGAGAAATCCCCAACAGTATGCGCAAAGCCCTGTCATGATCTGAGCGAAGTCGAGAAATCCCCCACATTATTGTCAATTTAACTGTGGATTGTGCACCGTTCCGTCATTCGAGCGAAATCGAGAAATCGCCGCCGCTTTACACGAGTTTGGCGGGGGCGAGGGTTACGGATATATAAGGCACCCCACTGTTATTACGACGGTTTGCGCTATGCACATACCCCAAGACTATCACCGTATCGTCCGCCTTTTTATCCATTTCCCAATAATTCATGTCAATAAAATGTGCGTATACAGTATGTGGGGAAGAAGCGGCGACGGCTTTTATTTGAGAAAGAATAGGGTACGGATAGTTGGCACCGGTCTGAGCGTCCAGTGAGGAATAACTGACCCCGGTGACAGTCATGGAAACCTTGATTAACTTTCCTTTTAAATCCGTTACTTCGGTTTCCGACAGTTCGGCCAATTGGTCGAGCGTCAGCGTATCGGATCGGTCGGGTTCGTTTTTGTACCAACCCTCGCCGTTCCCGCCGCTTTTGGCGCAGGCCGCCGCCGTCGCCGCAATCAAAAAGACCGCGATTGCCGCAAAGATTTTTTTCCACTGTTTCATATATTCAAATTCCTTTCAGTTATAGTCACTCGTTTTCGTCGTTCGCCTTAATACTCGCGTCCCCTCTCTGCAACACCATCACGCCCGTCCGCGCCAACTCTATAATCCCGTAGTGCTTTAAGATGTTGATAAAGGCGTCGATTTTGCCCTCGTCCCCGGTCAACTCCAAAACCATGGAATCGGGGGAGAGGTCTACGGTCTTGGCCTTATAGATATTGGCGGTGCTTTCGACCTCGGGGCGTTGGTGGGGCAGGACCTTGATTTTAATCAAAATCAGTTCGCGCATGAGCGACGCGTCGGTGTCCAATTCCAACGCCTTTTTGACGTCGATCAATTTGGCGAGTTGCTTGACAATTTGCTCTAAGATGGCTTCGTCGCCCTTTGCGACGATGGTCATGCGCGAAAGGCGTTCGTCCTCGGTCGTACAGACCGACAAACTCTCGATGTTGTAACTCCGTTTCGAGAACAGCCCCGCGACCCGGTTCAATACGCCGGGCTTGTTGGATACGAGCGCGGAAATCACCGCCGTTTTGAGTTCTTCCATAATCATTCCTTTTTGGGAATTGAGAATTGAGAATTGAGAAGTGCGGTCGAATTTCCGTAAAACAGGTTTGTCGGCGGGTAAGAAACATACAGCATAACAAATGTTATTTTTTGCGGCAGCACCCGACACTTCTCAATTTTCAATTCTCAATTCCCCTTTCCCTTTAATTGTCTATCTCCAAAATCATCGCCTCCGCGCCCTTCCCCGCCGGTATCATCGGCAATACGCTCTCCTCGCTGCCGATTAAACAGTTGACCAGCGCGGGGCCCTTCACGGCCAACGCTTTCTTTAAAACGCCCTCGATTTCCGCGTTCTTTTTGATCTCGAAACCCTTGGCCCCGAGCGCGGCGGCCAACTTCATATAGTCGGTGGGGCGGTTCAGCACGGTCGAGGAAAACCGCTTGCCGTAGAACAGTTTTTGCCACTGGTACACCATGCCCAGCACGTTGTTGTTAAAGACCAAAGTCGTGACGGGCAGGTTATACACCGCCGCCGTGACCAGTTCGTTCATGTTCATGTGGAAACAGCCGTCGCCCGTGACCAGCGCGACGCGTTCGCCCGTCGCCACGGCCGCGCCGATCGCCGCCCCCAGCCCGAAGCCCATCGTCCCCAGACCGCCGCTGGTCAGCAGCGCGCGCGGCTTTTCAAAGCGGTAGGTCTGCGCCGTCCACATTTGGTGCTGCCCCACGTCGGTCGCCACGATCCCGCCGCCGTGCAGCGCGTTCAAGGCTTTCAGCACCGCCTGCGGGCTCACGTCGGCGCGGCTCTCTTTGGGCGGGTGGGCGGCCAATAAATCGGCGCACCGCTTGCGCCATTCGGGGCGTTCCGCGCCTTGGATTTTCGCGGCCAAGCGCGGCAAAGCGTCCTTCAAGTCGGCGTTGACGGACGCCGAACTTTCCACGTTTTTATTCAATTCGGCGTCGTCCACGTCGATGTGGATTTTTTTGGCTTGCGGAAAAAACCGCTTGCGGTCGCCCGCCACGCGGTCGGAAAAGCGCGCGCCCAGCGTGACGATCAAATCGCATTCGAGCAGGGCTTTGGTGATGCCCGCGTGCCCGTGCATCCCGATCATGCCCATAAACAGCGGGTGCGAGGCGGGGAAGCCCCCCAGCCCCATGATGGAACTCGCGACGGGCATGTCGGCTTTCTCGGCGAACGCGACGAGTTCGGCGGACGCGCCCGCGGAAATGACGCCGCCCCCGTAATAGATGATCGGCCGTTCGGCCTTGCCGATCAAATCCGCCGCCGCGTCCAATTCGCCCTCGCGTGCGGGCTTGCGCCCGATAGGCTCGGGCTTTCGGGGCGTGAAAGGGCAGTCGTCCTGCTGTATGTTTTTCGGAATATCCACCAGCACGGGCCCGGGTCGTCCGCTCCGCGCGATACGGAACGCCTCGCGCATCGTTTCGGCCAACTCCGCGACGTCCTTCACGATGTAGTTGTGTTTGGTGATGGGCATAGTAACGCCCGCGATGTCGATTTCCTGAAAACTGTCGCGCCCCAAACTCGCCACCGACACGTTGCCGGTGACCGCGACAAGGGGGACGCTGTCCATATAGGCGGTCGCGATTCCGGTCACAAGGTTCGTCGCGCCCGGCCCGCTTGTGGCGAACACGACGCCGACCTTGCCGCTTGCGCGCGCATAGCCGTCGGCTGCGTGCGCCGCGCCCTGTTCGTGGCAGGTCAAAATCTGCCTGATCCGCCCCGACGCCTTATACAGTTCGTCGAAAAGGTCAAGCACGTACCCGCCCGGATAGCCGAACACGGTATCCACGCCCTGTTCAACGAGGCATTCGATTACAATTTGCGCGCCTTTCATTATTATATATTCCTTTTTACGAGGGGACGCCGCTTACTCGTTAGCCCGTCAAGATGGATTGCGTGGCTTCGACCCGCTCGCGCCTCCCGTATTATAACAGTCGAAAATTAGGGAACCCCTAAATTTCAAGCGTTTCGGCGGTTTTCCCTACGGTATAAAAAAAATCGCCTCAAACCTTTGAGGCGATTCAAGAAACCGCGGTACCACTCAAATTGCCCGGGCTTTTGACCAATGCCCGAACCGCTCTTTGTTAGTCCTATACCGCGAACCCCGCGTCCCGTTCTACTCTTTGCTTTTTTGCAACTTGCATTAGGGTTGTTTCCGTTTAGGTTTCGTAACAACGCTATTTCCGCAAAAGAACCGTTTATCCACACTCACTAAACGGTCACAACAAATTTCTTCGGGCGGCTCGATCGGTGAGATCCGATCTCAAACGCCTTTACAAATATTTAATTCTCCTACAGTATACCTTGTATTTAAGAGTTTGTCAACCGTTTTTTAAATACATTTTTCATTTTCAGTAAGTTTTGTGTTTCGCGCCGCAAAATCAATCGCCGAAATATGCAATATTTTGCCGGATATACAGCGCGATTTTTTCGTGTATTTCGTCTTGGCAATCGGCGTATACGGCATCGAAGTCGTTCAAAGGGTTGTCGTCGTACCATTTTGAAAAAGCGGCGAGGTCGTTTTTATTTTGCGGCATAGTGTCCTTAATCGACAAAAAACAAGCGTCCGCGGCTAAATCCGCGATATTATCGAGCGCGGCGTCTCTGAATGCCATCGCGTACTCGAAACCGTACTCATGATATCCATTGAAATAAAATTGCGGCCCCCCGAGACTGTCTGAAAACTAAACACCGTGCTAAACGCTTAAATAAAATTACGAAATATGGTATAATTGAAGCGTAGAAACGAGGTGGCTAAATGGGATACATAAAAGGAACAGAT
>JAISFM010000064.1 GCA_031263605.1 Clostridiales bacterium
CATTGATAAACAAGGCTTTTTCCGAAATAGAGGCTTACAAGTCAAGCGACCCCGCGCTTTATGAGAAACTGCATAAGCGCATCGATATCGAGAGCATATTTATCAGATATTTGCAAATCGAGTTGTATTCGGGGCAATACAGCCCGGGAACGCTGTACGGCATGAAAATACAGTTCAGGGCCGATTGTGAAAAGTACGGCATAACCAACTATGAGGAATTTGTTGAATTGCCCGATTCACTCTGGCCGAGGTGGGGGATAGCATGACGTATCTTTTTAAAGACAAGATTGCAAAGCATCTAATTCTTACGCGGGATAAGCCCGAAAGAGACGAAGCAATCGCGTATTGCGAACTTTCGGAATTTCTGTATCAATCTTGCGGCGGCACAATTGCGATGCTTACGGAAAGCGACTATGTGCGCGGGAGGTTTATATCTCTCGGCGAGACCGCGGCATTTCGGCGTTCGGGCATAGAGTTCGACCGTGAAAAGTTGGGGCCGTGCGGATATATTGTTAAAACAGCGGACGGTAATGTATATATCGTCGGCGGCGGCGCGATAGGAACGTTGTACGGCGTATATGAATTTTTGCGGCGCATAATCGGGTTCGAGGTTTTTGGAAAGGACGAGATACGCTTTTTAAAGGCCGCCGATATTGAGTTTAAGGATTTGGATATAGTCGGTATACCTGATTTTAAATACAGAATCGGGAATACATACGATATGCTTAAACGGCAAACCGCATATTCGCGCCGTTTGCGCGTTGAAACGGAAAGCGAGGTTTTCTTGCGCGCCACGCCTAATATTTATCACAATTCCTTTGAGTACTTTCCGCCCGATATATATAAGGGCGGGCATCCGGAATGGTATTCGGAATGGGACGGCGTCACATATAACGTGGGCGACCCGAAAAAATACGCTCCCGGCAAGCAACTGTGTTATACGGCGCGCGGGAATGCCGCCGCCCTTGATGAAATGGCGGGAGTTGCCGCGGGGAAAATAATCCCGGCCGTTAAGACGGGCGGCAGCGACAACGCTTATGTGTCCCTGACTCATCAGGATTCGGCTAATTGGTGTACATGCGCGGCATGTCGGCATCTTGAAAAAAAATACGGGACCAAAGCGGCTGGACCGCTCATGTTCTGTAATTTAGTGTCCAAAAAAGTAAAGGCGGGACTTTGCGGCTTCAATAAAGAGCGCGTTAAAGCGGGGCTTTCGGAACGCAAGGCTGAAATATGTTTCTTTGCTTATCTCATGACCGAAAAGCCGCCCGTTAAAGAAACCGCCGGCGGCTATGAGCCGATAGACGACGCGGTTATATGCGACGAGAATGTTTTCGTATGGTACGCGCCCGTTTCGTCGGAGTTTACGACCGGTTTTACCTCGGGCCCGGAATGGACGGTGGCGGCGGGAAAAAACATGAAAGCATGGAACGCGGTCAGCAAAAAGTTATTTTTGTGGACTTATCAGACGAATTTCAGTTATTATTTGTCTTTTTATAACAGCATTGCGTCCATGGGAGAACGATACCGATTTATGCGGGATTGCGGCGCGGAGTGCCTGTTTGACCAATGTCAGGGCGTACCGGGGCAGGTAACGGGCTTCCATAATCTCAAAGCGTGGCTTTCGGCGAAACTTATGTGGAATGCCGATTCCGATGTCGAGGCATTGACGGCGGCATATTTCGACGGATATTTTTACGGCGCGGCAAAAACAATGCGCGGGCTTTACGAGGGGATAACAAAACATTTCGCGTCGCTCGAGGCGTCCGGCAAAATGACCGGCTCGATCTATTTTGAAATCGATAAGGCCGAGTTGTTTCCGAAGAATGTTTTGGAAGCATGGCTGTCGCAAATTGAGCGGGCGTACGCCGATATTGAAAAATATAAAGGCGACGGCGTTTTGCACAAAAGGCTTAATGAAAGAATTTGTGCGGAAAGCGTCTTTATCCGCTATTTACTGATACAACTGTACGGAGAATGTTATCCGGAATTGAGCGGCATGAAAAACGGGTTTAAACTCGACTGCGAACGCATGAGCATAACTAACTTTACCGAAAATAAGGAATTGCCCGAAACCCTATGGAAGGAATGGGGAATCTAAAAATCAAAAAACAAAAAGACATAGAGGAGGATAGGTTCATGAAAAAGTCACAGGTAACAAAACGGTTTGCTGCGGTGTTGGCATGTTTCACGCTTCTGTTCGCGTCGTGCGGAAAGAAGGCGCCTGAAACGCCCGTTGCGGCGGTATCGCTCGACAAATCGTCGTTGACGCTTGTTCTGGGCGGCGCGTTTAAATTGACCGCCGAGAAGGAAAATACCGACGACGATATCGTTTGGGCTTGCTCAAACGATAAGGTTGCGACCGTGGGCAACGGAACGGTAACCGCCGTCGGAGTCGGAAGCGCGGTTGTTTCCGCGTCCGCGGGCGGCGCGTCCGCTCAATGCGCCGTCAGCGTTACGACGGGCGAGCAGGTGCCGTTAATCAAATTGGATTATGATTTTCTGGAAATCATAATCGGCAACCCGATAACGGTTTCCGCGGCGGTTTTTATCGACGGCTTTCCCGACAATAATTTTGACGGCTTTAACTGGTCGAGCGGCAACGCCGAGTTCTTTACGGTTACGCCCATTTCGGGCGATAAAAGCAAAGCGTCGGTTGCCGCCGTCGATTTGGGGATGAGTTACCTTTCGGTTGCGGCCGATTATTTCGGAAGAGAGATTTCTGCCGAGATAGACGTTACCGTAAAAGAAGATATTTCTTTCAATATAAAAAACATCGCTCCGACGGCATTAGGCTATCATGTAACATTATCGACCGCGGCGCCGGATAATGAATTCACGCCGGATATCGAGGTTTGGGAGAACGGCGAGATTGCCGCGGGGGCGGCGCTTGACTGGTCGTTGAAGGCGGGCGAATCGGATACGGTTTTGGATTCCACCGCGCTTGCCGCAGGCGTTTTTACGGCCGCCGCGGTGGGTTCGACCATCGCCGTGTTTTCCTGCGAATCTCGGCTAAGCGGTGAAATATTCAGCGGTGAAATTTCGGTAACGGTCAGCAAGCCCGTTATACCTTTATCGCAGGCCTTTGATTTTGAGTTGAACGCGAACAGGCCGGCGACCATTTTGACGGGCGCGGCGGGCGCGGTGCAATCGGTCGAACTGGACGGTACGGCGATAGTCGCGTATACCGCAAACACGAATGAAAGCGTTCCTGCGTTGAAGTTTGCGTTTACGGCGGGCGCGGGAACCTTCGGCTTAGGCGGCGTGACGGGCTTGGAGTACGGCGAACACGATTTAA
>JAISFM010000104.1 GCA_031263605.1 Clostridiales bacterium
AAAAATTCCCGAAACTCGTTGCAAAGTTGCGCGGCCAAGATTTTGTTGTGCGCAATCACCAGCGCGGGGCGGTTCAGTTCCGCGATCACGTTGGCCATCGTGAAGGTCTTGCCGCTGCCGGTCACGCCGAGCAGCACCTGCGTATGCAAGCCGTCCCGCGCCCCGTCGGTAAGTCGCCGAACGGCGGCGGGCTGGTCGCCGGTGGGTTTATATTTCGATACGAGTTGAAAATCACGCATAGACGTATTATACCTTGGATGATTCGGAAAACAATTTGTGTTCCGATAGAGTTGTTGCGAAACCTAACGAATGATTGGCTGCCCATCCTGAAAAACATCTCCGTATTCTTGATCGTTGTTTTCCGGACTATCCGTATCATTATACTCTTTTTATTCAAATCCGTCAAAGCGAATACCGTATTTACAGCGTTTTCTTCACCGAGTAAATTCCCGCGGCAAGCGGCTTGCCTGCTTGCCGGGCAAACTTTAAAGAAAACAGCCCGGCAAACGACCATATAAATTACGCGGCCGTTTTTTTATGCGAGGTGCTGCGAAATGACGCCGGAAGTAAATTTTTCTAAAAGGGAAGCGGCTTCGGGCGAGGGGATTTTCATGCCGTCGCGAATCCATTTGTTTAAAAAGCCCGCGCTGCCGTTTGCGACAAATTCAAATATATACGAATGCGTCGCGGCCGGGGCGTCGGATTTGGCCGACCATTCCTTTAATAATTGAGCGTAGGGAATCAGCATTACTTTGCGAATGAAATCAAGGTCGCTGTTCCCCGCGAAAAGTATTTTGCAAATGTCGATGTTTTCTTTGACCGTTTCAAAAACTTCTATGAGAATTTCTTTGCCGGCCTTCGGCTTTTTTAGGGAAACTTCTATTTTTTTGTAAAGTTCGTCTTGGATTTGTTCATGAAGGTCGTATATATCATAAAAATTTGAATAAAATGTCGTGCGGTTTACATCGGCGAGGCCGCAAATTTCTTTTACCGTGATCTTATTCAACGGCCGTTTTTCCAAAAGGCCGAGAAACGCGCCGCGTATGACCATTCGCGAATATTGCCTTTTGCGATGAAGTTTGTCTTCCATCATGTTTCGGCTCCTTTAAATATTTTCGCGGATATTGTTTTTAATCCCGCACCGTAAGCGGTTCTGTCCGTTTAAAAACAGAACGCCGACTATCGGCGGGGCAAAATCCTTGCTAACGCCTAATACAATATATTATACTATACACGTGAATTAAAAGCAACACATTGTCGCTTAACGAAGTGTACAAACCGCGTTGCTACCGGTCATTGCGAGGAGCGCAGATCGCGCGACGCGGCAATCTCTACCGAACACGAAACGCGCCTTTTTATATAGAGATTGCTTCGTCAGACGCTTTACGCGTCCTCCTCGCAATGACAACCCGAGTTTATGAGCAATGCGGTTTGTACACTCCCTCGCTTAACGGCGCGGGCATTAAATCTATTAAACCGCGAAAACGCCCGCGCCGTCGTTTTAAATTCCGATTCGGCAAAATTATTTTTTTGAGGTAAAAAATGAAAAAGATTAAGTACGACCCGGACAATTTACAGAGTTTTGAAAAAGAATGGGGCATTCATAAAAAATGCAAGGAATGGTGGTACGCGACGGGCTTTCTGCAAGACGGGGACGGCAACTTGTATTCCTATCACTATAATGTCCTGCGCCTTCATTTAGGGATAGTTACGCCTAAATTAGTCATGGCCGCCTTCACCGACTTTCGGGGCGGCAACCATCATTATATGCAACGGGCGGCTCTCGGCAATAAAAACGTCGTCATTAGCGGGAATGAAGCGTCCTACGCAAATCTTGCTTCGGCAAAACGGGAAAGCGACGGTTTCAGAATCGATTTAAATCATAAGGATTTCAAACTCAGCGTTAAGGCGAAATACGGCAAGGGCGCGTTTTGGCACTGTGATAACGGTAAATTGCAAATGGCTTTGCCCGCGAAAAAGGAAACCACGCTGTATTATTCGTATACGAACATGCCGACCGAAGGAACGGCGGTTTACGGCGGCAGGACCTTGGAGGTCAAGGGCAAAACATGGTTCGATAAGCAAGGCGGCAGTTATTCTATAATGAAAAGGGAAACGAATTCGGAATGGTTTTCGCTTCGGTTCCACGACGACGAGGAAATGATGCTGTTCGCGTTCCCGCAAAGCGATTACCGGGACGGCACATATATCACCGTCGATTCAAAGTCCGAAAGATTGACCGATTACGTTCTGAAAACGACGAAGGTCATCGAGAAAAACGGTTTAAAGTGGTCGTCGGGCTGGGATTTATATGTCTCCGGCAAAAAGGAAGAGCGGTATACTATAACGCCTATACTCGAAGGCAAGATGAACTTCGCGTATTTTGAGGAACTTTGCCGCGTTCTAAACCCGAAAGGCGCGGAAGTGGGATTGTGTTTTGTCGAGTTGCTTCCGGGCGTTCTGAACGAGGGCAAAATAAACTCGAAAAATTTATTCGAGGCAGTCGAATATTAAACGAAACGGGCATTTTAAACGGACATTTTTCTTTGAGTAAGCCCGTCAAGTAAGCGGGTCAAAAGAAAATAGTCCGACCAAAAAAGGGAGTGTGCAAACCGCGTCGCTACGGGGTCATTAGACTTGTAGCGGAATTAAAAGGCGAGCGGAATTGTACCGGATTTTTGCGGCAAACCTAATGACAGAGGGTAGCGCGTTCGGAATGAGAGAGGAAAGCGCGGGGCGTTCCTCTGTTCGGTAGAGATTGCCGCGTCGCGCTTTCGCGCTCCTCGCAATGACATGCGGGGCGTTCGCGCTCCTCGCAATGACCCCGTATTCATTTCGCTGCAAGTCTAATGACCGGTAGCATGCGGTTTGTACACTTCCACCAAAAAAGAAAAATCGGGTTGAGTACTGATAAAGATGTCCGTACCGGGTCAATATCTATTCGGCGTTCTCTTTTTGCGGGGGTTGTACGAAGTCGCTTTGCGGGACTTGTACGGGTTCGGCGGCAGCCGCCGCGCCGTCCGTTGACCGGACTTCGCCCGCAACCGCAGCCGTTGCCGATAAAACCTCACCCGCGCCATTGTCCGCAACCGCAACCGCCGCCGATAAAACTTCCGGCAAAACTTCACCCGCGCTTACACCGCTGCCCGCGCCGCCGCTCACACCCGCCGCCGCCTTTTTCCCGCCGCCCCACAGCGGCCGTTTCATCGTGGTTTTGTCGATCAATTTATCGAATACGACCAATAGCGCGGGCAGAATGAACAAGACGAACGCGACCGAAAACAACGCGCCGCGCCCCAATAAACTGCCCAAGCCGCCGATGCTGGGCACCTGCGAAATCCAACCGATGATGTAGCCCGCCAAAATCATGATGCCGCCGCTGGTCAATACGGTGGGGATTTCGGCGGTCACCGCGCCCTTGGCCGCTTCCCGCGGCTTTAAGGCCTTGCGCATTTCGCGGTACCGACCCGTGATGACGATCGCATAGTCGATGGTCGCGCCCATCTGAATCGAGGACACGATGATGTAGCCCAGAAACACCACTTTCCCGCCCGTAACCGCGCTGACCGCGAAGTTCAGCCACACCGCGCCTTGAATGGTCAAGGTAAGCAAAACGGGGATGCTCGCCGAACGGAACGCGCCCGCCAAAATGATCAAAATGAACAACGCCGTCAAGACCGCGATCATGGTTTGGTCGGAGTTGAACGTGGTTTTGATGTCGTTGACGAACACGGCGTCGCCCAATAAATAGTATTCGTCGGGGTAGAGTTTTTTCGTTTCCGCGCGCATGGCCGCGATCAAGGCGTCGCCCTCCGCGCTTTCGCCGCTGACGGACACGCTGAAAATGATCCGCGCGTACCGCTCGCTCTCGAATGTGGAAATTCCGCGTTGCAGTTCCGCGAACAGGGGGGCGTAAGGGCTGCCTTCCGACCGCAAGGCTTGCAAAAACGCGCTGCCGGGACGGGCGGCCGCGATTTCGTCCGACAGAAGGGTCATGATTAGGTCGGGGAAATAGAGCCGCAGGGTGAACGCGTCGCCCCCGAACAGCCCCTGCCGATAGGAAATCCCGTGAGCGTCGCAATAGGCCTGAAAAACCGCCGGGGATAAAACGGCGGCTTCGATTGGGTCCGCGCCCAGTCCGTACAGCAGCGCGCCGAACTCCACGGCGTTGAATTGATCGGCGGCGGTATACGGCAAATTTTCGTTCAATTTGATTTTGGACAACTCGGACATCAAGCCGGACGGGCCGCTGATCCCTTTTAATTTCAGAAGCGCGCCGGTCAATTCGAGTTCCTTGCCGCGGTCGCCCTTGGGCACCAGCACGCAGACTTGCGAGGACGAGCCGAACGCGCCGTTGATTTTGATTTGCGGCTCATGGGTCTGCAAAGCGTCTACGAAACCGATCGGCGTATTGAGTTGCAGAATGAACGCCAGCGCGATCAGCGCGAGGGCGGCGACCGGCACGGCCCGTCTTATTTTCAAGGAAGCGCGGGGGATAAATTCCATTTTGGGGAGCCACGGCCGGTGGGCGGTCTTTTCCAAAGCGCGGTTGAACAAAACGATCATGCCCGGCATGAACAAAAAGACCGACAATAAACTGGTGACGATTCCCTTCGTCAGCACGATCCCGATGTCGTACCCGATCTGCAAGCGCATGAACATGATGGCGACCAAGCCCGCCACGGTGGTCAAGCAACTGGCCGAGATCGACAGCACGCTCTTTTGCAGGGCGAGGGCGACGGCCTCGCGGCAGTCATGGGCAATCCGCTCCTCGCGGTACCGGTGCAAAAAGATGATGGCGTAATCCATCGCGAGGGCGAGTTGCAGAATGACGGCGATCGAATGGGTGACATAGGAAATGCCGCCCAGAAAGTAGTTGGTGCCCATGTTGATTGCGGCGGCAAAGCCCAGCACGATCAAAAAGACCAACGGCTCGATAAAGGAGCGCGAGGTTAAAAAGAGGATCAGCATAATGACGGGGACGGCGACGGCCAGCATGATCAGCATTTCGTCGGCGACGGTTTGGCGCAAATAGCCGTCGGTGACGGCGGGCCCCGCCAATTGGTTTTCGTACCCGTCGAGCATGTCCCGCAGGGCGGCGACCCCGTTCGCGACGTTTGCGGAGGACGAGTCCCCTTGGAACATGACGTTGACGAGGGCGGCGGGGCCGTAAGGGGTATCGGATTTGACGTGCTCGGCGTCGTTTGAAAAGAGCGCGCCGGTCAAACCGGGGAGGCCGGAGGCGTTGATTTGGTCCGCCAATTTTTGCGCGTCTTTCGCGCTTTCGCCGGTCAGCATGATTTGAGCCGTGGTGAAAGTCCCGAACTCGTCGGCGGTGATTTCGAGGGCGACATAGGTTTCCGAATCCTCCGGCAAAAAATGGGTGAAGTTATAGACGATTTCGACCTTTGGGATTAGGTAAATACTGACGCCGAGCAGGACGGCGAACAGCCCGGTGAATATGTACCAAAACTTAACGATGAATTTACAAATTTTAGCCATATGTATAGTATATCACTTTTTAGGGGTTTTGTCACGAGTTGGCGGAGGTAATTGGGAATTGGGAATTGAGAATTGAAAAGTGAGAAGTGTCGGTCGGAGTTTCCGTCAAGCAGGCGAGGCGGGGAAGTAATTAGTGGGTAGTGGAATAAGAGGACTATGTAAGATGGAAGATGGAAGGTGGAAGATGGTCGGTCACGCGTTACTCGCGCGGGGGTAATTGTGCGCAAAGTCCTGTCATTCTGAACAACGTGAAGAATCTCCGGCAGATTTGATTGATTGTTCCCGCGCGAGTAACGCGCGACAATCCATCTTCCATCTTCCATCTTCCATAATCATTATCTTTTACCTCTTACCTTGTTATGTCATTTCGAGTTCCCTTGAAAGCCCTCAAACAAAGATTTTGCAAAATCCTGTCGAAGCGCCGCAAAATTATGTCAACAGTACGCTTGTCACGCGAATGTGAAACGAAACGGCGGGTTTTTTGTTGCTTTTATTTCCGTTTCATGGTATGATAATCAGACTGCAATCGTGAGAGCCTGTATTCGCAGAGAATAATCGGGTTTTTATTGTTCGATTGCCGAGACTTTTGGAGGATAAAAAATGTTTCATTCCCTTTTAGCGACGGCCGAGGCATCGACCGCCGGCTGTCTGGACGTCAGTTCCTGGCAACTTTGGGTTATTTTGGGCGCGGTGATATTGGTCTTTTTCGGGTTGCAGTTCTTTTCGCGCCGGAAACAGCGCGAGCAGGCCAACCAGATTATGAACGGCCTGAAACCCGGCGCGCGGGTCAAGACGATCGGCGGCATCGTGGGCGAGATTGTGGAAATCCGCGCGGTCTCCGCGACCGAAAAGCACATTGTGATCCGCACCGGCGCGGAGGGCAGCGAAACGACGCTGACCATGGACATCAACGCGATCGGCATGGTTTTAAAGGACACTGCGCCCGTTGACCCCGACGAGCCGGTCATGCCCACCGACGACGAAGTGAAACGGTTGGTGAACGGTACCGAGAGCGAAAGCGCGGGAACCGACGGACCGGCCGACGGCGCGGAGAGCGCGGAACCCGCCGCGCCCGCCCAAGAGGATACCGCCTATAAACTGCCCGACGATTTTTCCGATAATAAGGACGACGGCAAGGCTCCGTTTAAATCGAATTAACGCCCTCTCCCCTATTTGCAAAAGTTCTACCACGCCTCTTGTCCGCATAAAGTAGGACAAGAGGTGTTTTTTATGAATGTGCGTGCGGAAAGGAAGGGAAGCGTCGCGCTGGAATTGATTACGGCGTCGGTGATTGCCGTTTTAATTTCCTTGATTTTATTGCTGTTCTCGGCGTTTTTAGCCAAATCTCTGAATTTATCGGACGGCTGGCTGATGCCGATCGATCAATTCATAAAGGCGGTTTCCCTGTTCGCCGGCGCAATGATTGCCTTTAAGGATAAACGCAACGGCTGGTTAAAGGGCCTCGTTTTGGGGTTGATTTATATCGCCCTCGCGTTTGTAATTTTTTCGTTGGCGTCGGATACGGGTTTTACATTTGATTTGAGTTTGTTGTGGGACTCCTTATTGGGGGCGGGCATGGGATTGATTTGCGGCGTTCTTGTCGTCAATATAAAGAAATAAAACAAGGCGGGCGCGGACAAAGCGCGTTGAACATAAACGCGGCATGTCATTAGAGTTGCAGCGAAATGAATACACGGTCATTAGACTTGCAGCGAAATTGCGAGGAGCGCGAACGCCCCGGTTGTCATTGCGAGGAGCGCGAAGCGCGACGCGGCAATCTCTACCGAACACAGGAACGCCCCCGCGCTTTCCTCTCTCATTCCGAACGCGCTGCCCTCTGTCATTAGAGTTGCAGCGAAAATCCGGCGCAATTCCGCTCGCCTTTTAATTCCGCTGCAACTCTATTGCGAGGAGCGCGAACGCCCCGGTTGTCATTGCGAGGAGCGCGAAGCGCGATGCGGCACTC
>JAISFM010000136.1 GCA_031263605.1 Clostridiales bacterium
GCGGTTAAAAGTACTTCATCGTTCGCAAGCCGTTACCATACTACGACCGCAATTTGTAAATTGTCAATTGTAAATTGTAAATTGTCAATATTCCCTTTCCACTCCACTCAAAGCGCATGTATCCTCATTTCGGCCTCGATGCTGTAACTCACCACATAGTACGCCCCCGCGTCGCGCGCGTCGGCGGCAACGGACAGCCTTTCGCTGCCGCCCGCCTTCATCTCGGCTTCGGCGCGGACTTCCGCCGCCAAAGCCTCCCGCTCGGCCTCGAAATCGGCGGCTTCGGCGCGTTCCTCCAACTCGTAGTATACCGTACTGATCCGATAGACCGGCACAAAGAAATTGCGGTTCAGCGCGGTTTGAAACGTCGAACTCTCGTATAGGGCGAACGGCGGGCCGCCTTTGCCCTTCATCGTAAAGCCCAGCATGGCCGTGTCACTGACGGTAAAACTCCGCCCCGTCCGCGCGTACACCGTCCTTTCCTTGAAAAAAATCCGGTCGGCGACCGTCCACACGCGGGCGAACACCTCGCCCTCTGCGCGGCATTCGGCCATACGCCCTTCCGCGTCCAAGGTATAGCCCGCGATCAGCGTCCGCCCTTTTCGGACGGTGTCGCCCGCCTTGACCTGCGGCGTCCCCGCGATCGCGAACACGCGCGTCACGATCCCGTCCCGATCCGCCTTCAAATCCCGAGGGCGGTCCCCCGCAAGCGGCGGCGCGTCCGCGGTCTCGTTGACGGCGATCACCAAATAAACGCCCTTGATGCGCGCCGTCACGCTCGCGGCGTCCGCCAAAGCGGCGTTCAGTTTCAACGCTACGCCCCGCAAATCGACGGCGTTTTTCAGCACGCCCGGCCGAACGTGCGCCTCGTCGAGAAGCGCGGAGATTTCGGCGTCGGGAATGCGTTCGTTGCCCTCGATCCGAATGCCCCGGATAAAGGACGAATACGCCGCCACCGCCGCCGCGCACAGCAGAAACCCCGCCAGCAGCCCCGCGCGGATTTTCAGCCCCGCAAGGGTACGCGCCAAACCGGACTGCCCAAGCACCGTAACCGTATAATCGGTTTTGCCGCTTTCGGCGGTTACGGAACGCTCGCCGCCGTTTGCCGTATAACCGGATTTGCCGCTTACCGCAACCCTCGAACGGCCGCCGCCGTTCGCCGCGTAACCGGATTTGCCGCTTTCGGCAACCCTTGAACGGCCGCCGCCGTTTGCCGCGTAACCGGTTTTGCCGCTTTCGGCAACCCTTGAACAGCCGCCGCCGTTTGCCGCGCCCATCGGCTCGGAACCCGTAAATTGCGCCGTTTCGCCGCCGCGTCCCCGCGCGCGCGAACGCCCGCGCGATTCTTGGCTCCTAACAGTATAGCACAATTTCGCGGCAATTGCAATCACTGCGCGCCGCGCGCGCCGCCCTGCCGTCGCGAACTCCAAAACCCGGTGCGCCGGGCGTTTCACGTCGTACAGGCACACCTTTTCCGCAAGCAGCAGCCCGATCAGCCGATTGAGGTTCAGCCCCTCGATTTTCCACCGCGCGGAACCCTTTAAAAACGTCGTTAATTTTTGGAACATACTTTTTACAAATTGGGAGTGTCCAAATTTACAATTGACGGCATTCGAGGGAATAAGGAATAGTGGATAGGGAATAGTGTCGGTCGCGCGTTTCTCGCGCGGGACAAAAGTTATCGTGCGCCGACTACTGTCATTTCGAGCGAAGTCGAGAAATCTCCCACCTCTTACGCAAAGCGCCCTATCCTTTTGCGCAAAATCTGTTATTCTTTCCGTGAGTGAAGAATCTCAACCGATTGCGCCGCTATCTGTCATGATCTGAGCGTAGTCGAGAAATCCCCCACCTCTTGCGCAAAGCGCCCTATCCTTCTGCGCAAAACCTGTCATTCTTTCCGCAAGTGAAGAATCTCAACCGCCTTTCGTCATGACATAAATTGACAATTTACAATTGACAATTGACAAATTGCGGTCGAATTTTCGTCAAGCGGGCATGTCGGCGGGCAAGAAACGTAAAGCACAATAAAAGTTTCTTTTTGCGACAGCGTCCGACCATCTTCCATCTTCCATCTTACATCTTCCATAATCCCGTCCGACACTTTTCAATTTTCAACTTTCAATTCTCAATTACGTTTCCGTCACGCTCACAATTTTTCCGTTCACCACAATATCGTTCTGGCTCAGCCTCTGCACGCAAAGCCCCTCGCCTACAATTTCCAGCCGCCTTTTGCCCACTCTTAGAATGATTTTTTCCGTACCGAAAGAAACCACGCCTTTATGCCCTTGAACGTACAGCGACCGCCCGCCGAAATTGACGTACCGAAACCCGGCGAACACCGTATCGAACGGCATTTCCGTCAATTTGGCGATTTCGCTTAAAAAGGCGTCCCTCATACTCCTATTATATTTATGCGCCGTCCCCCGCCGTCATTCTGTCCCTTTGATATTGATAATTGACAGTTGCCGAATTGCGGTCTAATCATTCGACGCGCGCATACCCCTATCCGAAATTCTGCATTCTGCATTAAAGAAAAGCCTTTTGCATTCCGAAAGCAGGAGAGTGTACAAACCGCGTTGCTGCCGGTCATTGCGAGGAGCGCGAAGCGCGACGCGGCAATCTCAACCGGACAGATGAACGCCCCGCG
>JAISFM010000159.1 GCA_031263605.1 Clostridiales bacterium
TGTGACAAACTTTGATAAAAATTTTGATAGTAGCGTTGCTACAATCATCAATTTTTATCTTTGTTTGTCGCAAAAATCCATCGCAATTCCGCTCGCCTTTTAATTTCGCAACAAGTCTAGTGGGAGATTTCTCGACTTCGCTCGAAATGACAGGTTTGCGCGCCGACCCGCTTGCTTGACGGAAGTTGCGAATATACGGCAATCATGAAATAAACAGACAGAAGTTTTTTGAAAAGGTTTGGAAAAACTTTTTGCAAAAAGTTTTTCCAAGAAACCGAAACAAAAACCAAACCCAAAACCAAACCCAAAACCAAAACCAAAAAAAGAAAAGAAAAATGAACGAGAACGAAACCGAAAAAAAACAGAAACCGAAAAAAATGCCCGCGCCCGCGCCGGCGGACGAGGAAACGGCCGACCGCGCCGCGCTTGAAAAGGCGGCGGACGAGGTCGCCGACAGGCTGGCCAAAATCGCCGAAAACGAGGCGAAGGAAACCGCGCCGCCGAGGGGCAGGAAACGGGCCGCCGCCGACGTGACGGAGGTCGTCCTCGAAAAGCACGAGCATATCGCCCCGCAAAACATCGCCAAAACGGAGGCGCAAATCGAGGCCGAGGGCAAACTCGCCCACGACCCCGAAATGCAGGACTTGATCGACAAGGTGATGGCGGACGAGGGCAAGGCCGACGCGCGGCTGTCCGTCGCGCGCAAGAAAAACAAAAAGGACGCCGAATTTACGCAAAAGGTACAGACGGCGGAACGCTATTACGAGGTAGGCACAAAGGACGGCTTGACCCTTAAACAGGTCGCGGAACGCACGGCGGCGGGCCTCGTAAACAAAACGACGTCGGGCAACGCCAAAACCTACGGCGCGATATTCTTTCAAAACCTCGTCACGTTCTTCAACCTGCTGTGTATAGTGGTGGCCGCCGCGCTGATCGCGACGCGCAACGCGGACAACCTTTTCTTTTTGATCATCATGGCCATCAACACGATTATAAGCATTGTGTTGGAGATTCTGGCGAAAAAGACGATCGATAAACTGTCGCTGATCAGCGCGCCGTCGGCGGTCGTGATCCGAGGGGGCGAGCGCGCCAACGTGCCGTTGAACGAAGTCGTACTCGACGACGTGATTTATTTGGAAAACGGCAAGCAAATCGGCGCGGACTGCGTGGTGCTTTCGGGCGAGGTCGAGGTCAACGAAGCCCTTTTAACGGGCGAGTCCGTCCCCGTCGGCAAAAAGGAAGGCGCGGCGTTGTACGGCGGCAGTTTCGTCATCAGCGGCAGTTGCTACGCCCGCGTGGACAAGATAGGCAGCATGAACTATATCGAGAGTTTGTCCGCCTTTGCCAAACGCTACCGCAAGCCCAACAGCGAAATTTTGAACTCGTTGAAACTCTTTATCATGGTGGTGGGCATCGCGATAGTGCCGCTCGGCATTTTCCTTTTCCTCAAAAATTGGAATATGCTGGGGACGGGGGACTTGCTGTCCGACTTGGGCAACAAGGGTTTGAAAATCGTTCCGGTCACCGCGGGGGCGATTATAGGCATGATCCCGTCGGGCATGTTCCTCCTTACCAGTATCGCGCTGTCCATGAGCGTCATGAAACTGAAAAAGAACAACGTCTTGGTTCAAGATTTGTACTGTATAGAAATGCTCGCGCGGGTCAACGTGCTGTGCCTCGACAAGACCGGAACGATAACCGACGGCACGATGACCGTCAACGAAATAATCGAATTTAAGAACAACAACGACACCGAATACAGTTTGGGCAATATAGTCGGAAGTTTGCTGACCGCCACGGGCGACAACAACCAAACGGCCGTCGCGCTGATCAACAACTTCGGGTACTCCAAGGTGCTGAAACCCACCGCAGTGCTGCCTTTTTCCTCGCAGCGGAAATTTTCCGCCGCGACGTTCGAGAACTTCGGCACCGTCATTCTGGGCGCGCCCGAATACATTATCCGCGACATGGGCGTCCGGCTCGAAACGCTGGTCAACGAGAAAGCGAAGGACGGCTTCCGCATGGTCATGATCGCGCTCGCGCAGGGCGAAATAAAGAATGACAAGGTCCCCGCCCAAAGAAAGCCCCTCGCGCTGATCGCCATCGAGGACCATATCCGCGACGACGCGGTGCCTACGCTGAACTGGTTCCGCGAGAACGGCGTGGCGATAAAGATCATTTCGGGCGACAACCCCGTCACGGTGTCCGAAGTCGCGCGGCGCGTCGGAATCGAGGGCGCGGAAAAATACGTCAGTTTGGCGGGCTTGACCGACCCGGAGGTCGTGGAACTCGCCAATCAATACACCGTGTTCGGGCGCGTCACGCCCGAACAGAAACGCCTGTTGATTAAATCGATCAAGGCGCAGGGCAGCAACGTCGCGATGACGGGCGACGGCGTGAACGATATTTTGGCGATGAAGGAGGCCGATTGCGCGGTGGCTATCGCGTCGGGCAGCGAGGCCGCCCGCAACGTGGCGCACATGGTGCTGATGGATTCCAACTTCGCCAACATGCCCGCCGTCGTGCACGAGGGGCGGCGCGTAATCAACAACATACAAAAATCCTCTTCGCTGTTCCTGATGAAAACCTTCTTTTCGATCCTCTTGACCCTGTTCGTCCTGTTCCTGCCCGACCTGTCGTACCCGCTCACCCCGAAAAGCATGATGCCGCTTGAAATGTTCATTATCGGCGCGCCGAGTATGGCGTTGGCGTTCCAAAGCAACGGCAACCGCGTTTCGGGCAAATTCCTATCCAATATTTTAAAGAACGCGCTGCCCAGCGGCCTCGCGCTGATCCTGTGCTTTTTGTCGCTGTACGTGATCAATAAGGCGCACCCGCTCTTTACCGATCAAGCCCAATTCTCCACCGCCGTGATGTTGGCGGTCACGTTCTCGGGCGCGGTATTGCTGTTCCGCGTGTGCCTGCCCGCCGATTACTACCGCGTGATCGTATGGCTGTTGGCCACGGTCGTGTGCATTCTGTGCGTCATATTCTTTCAAGGCTTTTTCGAGGTCTCGACCCTCAGTTTCGAGCAAATGCTTCTCGTCATCCTTATCGCCGAATCGTCGTACGCGTTGGTGGCGGTGTTGCAGACATTGCTGTCGCGAATGAAAGTAACGGGATAAAGGGAAGGGATAATTGAGAATTGAGAATTGAGAATTGAGAATTGAAAATTGAGAAGTGTCGGATGCTGACGCAAGAAATAACCTTTATTATGCTGTATGTTTCTTGCCCGCCGACAAGATTGCTTGACGAAAATGAGATGAGAATTGAGAAAGGAATTGAGAATTGAGAATTGAGAAGTTGTTGTCGAATTTCCGTAAAACAGGCGGGTCGGCGGGTAAGAAACATATCGATATTGAATTGAAAATTGAGAATTGAAAATTGAGAAGTATTGTCGAATTTCCGCCGGAGCAAGCCGGTCGGTGGGTAAGAAACATACAGCATAATAAAGGTTATTTCTTGCGTCAGCATCCGACACTTCTCAATTCCCTATTAAATATATGGATAAAGATATAGCGAAAATAAAGAGCGTGGATTTTGCCGTACGCATAGTGAACTTATGCAGATATTTAAGGGAAACGGGCAGGGAATACGCGCTGTTCGATCAGTTGTTGCGGAGCGGCACGGCTATCGGCGCGAATTACCGCGAGGCGCGGAACGCGGCGAGCCGGAAAGACTTTATCAATAAAATTTTGATCGCTTTAAAAGAAGCGGACGAAACGGAGTACTGGTTGGAATTATTAAGCAAAACGAAATATCTGACGGAAAAAGAGTATGAAAGCATAAAAGGCGATTGCGGCGAATTGGTGAGTTTACTGACCGCTATCGTAAAAACCGCCAAGAAAAATTGCGATGGAAATTGAGATGGAAATTGAGAATTGAGATGGAAATTGAGAATTGAAAATTGAAAATTGAAAATTGAGAAGTGTCGGATGCTTACGCAAAAAGCAACTTTTATTATGCTTTATGTTTCTTACCCACCGACCCGCCTGTTTTACGGAAATTCGACAACACTTCTCAATTTTCAATTCTCAATTCTCAATTCCGTAAGGAGGTACTATGGAAAATACAACGGAAAATGCCAGGCTTTCCCCCCGATTCAGTTTCTGGAAAACGGTCAACGTCGGGCTCGCGTTCTTTACGGTGTGCATTTTTTGGCAGGTCTACAATTCGATTATGCCGCTGTTCTTAAAGGACTATGACCTGTCCAAAACCGTCACCGGATTGATCGTCGCTTTGGGCAACGCCGTCGCGCTGGTCATGCTGCCGCTGATCGGCAACCTGTCGGACAGGCTGCCGAAGGAATGGCGGTTCTTGGGCAAGCGTATGCCCTTTATCGTGGTCGGCAGCGTTCTGGCCGCCGTCGCGTTCCTGCTGATCAATTACGCCCATAACGCGTACACCGCCGCGTCCGCGCCCGACAACGGCACGCTCTGGATTTTGCTGTTGTTCGTGCTGCTGACGGTCACCTCGATGGCGTTGTACCGCACGCCCGCGGTCAGTTTAATGCCCGACGTGACGCTGAAACAGCACCGCAGCAAGGCCAACGCCATCATCAATTTGATGGGCGGCGTAGGCGGCGCGATAGGCATGGCCCTGATGATGTTCTTGGTCAAGTCCGATTACCGCGACGTCGCGGACGGCACCTTGAACGCCGTGCGCGTGACGGGCGCGGACGGCTCGGAACGGATTGTAGAGGGCTTGCGGGCGGGCGCGAATATCTTTCCGCAAAAATACATCAGCGGGGACAACTGGACGCTGTTCATTATCGTGTCCGTGCTGATGATAGCCGCCGCGATTCTGCTGGTCGTTTTGGTCAACGAGAACAGGCTGGTAGAGCAGAAACAAAAGCAACTCGAAAAGTTGGGGATTGACGAGGACAGGAACGCCGAGGGCAAAAAGGCCGCCGAGGCTGTCGGCAGCCCGTTCCGCAACCTCACGGGCAGCGAAAGGAAGTCCTTGACATTTTTATTGCTGTCGGTCGGCCTGTGGTATTTCGCGTACACCGCGCTGACCACGCATTTCTCGGATTTTTGCTGGGTGCGGTTAAAGAACGACAATTTCGCGCTGCCGATGCTGATCGCGCAGGGCGCGGCGTTTATCGCTTTCTATCCCGCCGCCCTGCTCGGCGGGCGGATCGGGCGCAAGAAAACCATTCAAATCGGCGTCCTGCTCTTTATCGGCGGCAGCGGCTTGGGGTCGTTCCTGATGCTGCCGTTTATCGGCGACACGGCGTTGGAATTGGGCATGTATTTGGTGTTTTTCCTAATCGGCGCGGGGTGGGCGATGATCAACGTGCATTCTTTTGTCATGAGCATGGAGTTCGCGGGAAAGGAAAACAACGGCTTTTTCACCGGCCTGTACTATGTGGCGTGCAACGCCGCGCAGATCCTGACCCCGATTTTGGCGGGCGTGTTTATGGACTTGAATTACAGTTTGCTGTTGCCTTACAGTTTGGTGTTTATCGTTTTGGCGTTCGTGTCCATGCTCTTCGTCAAGCACGGCAACGAAAAGAAAGGCCTGTACGTAAACGGCAAGGGCAAGGGGTAGGGGGAAGTGGTTAGTGGTTAGTGATTGCCCTCGCCCTCCGTCATACATTTGCATGATTGCCGATTTCATTATATCGCTCCTTTTCATATAGCCTTTGGGCTATGATTATAGTATATCATAGCATTTAGGACATGTCAATAGTTTTTTGGCTATAAACGTGATAAAATAAAATCATGGAAACGAACATATTCAAAGACCGATTAAGGGAAGTGAGAATTGAAAAACAAATCAGTCAAGATACGTTAGCGAAAGGGTTAAGAACCTATCAAGCGAACATAGCGCGGTGGGAAAGCGGGAAAAAACGTCCGACCATGAATTATATAATTGCGTTGGCGAAATATTTCAACGTATCGGCGGATTATCTTTTGGGTTTAGAGAACGACTGATCAATAGGCTTGTTGCGAAATCAAGACGCGAATAAGTCTATTGTCGAAAATATTCTCAAACATTTGGTCATGGGAGTGTACAAACCGCATTGCTACCAGTCATTGCGAGGAGCGCGAAGCGCGACGCGGCAATCTCTACAAAACACGAAACGTGCCTTTTTATATAGAGATTGCCACGTCGGACGCTTATCGCGTCCTCCTCGCAATAGACTTGTTGCGAAATTAAGACACGAGACGATAGGCGAGGGATTTTTGCGTGTAATACAGGTAAAAATCGCAGTTTGTAGCACCGCTACTAACAAGATTTTTACGTGCATTACACACAATAAAGACCCGCATAGCGTCCGCATCGTATTTCGCAACAAGTCTAATGACTTGCCGTGTTTATGAGCAATGCGGATTGTACACTCCCTTTGGTCATCAAAGTATTGACATTTCAAAAATCCCATGATATACTGTAATCGTTAAAACAATCCGGACCGACACTAACCACTAATCACTAATCCCAACCAAGTGTAAACCCGTGCAAATTGCGAGGGGCGGGCCCTGAAAGGCGCGATGCGGGAAACGGCCGCAAAGGAAATTAAAGATTTTCCTTTGCGGCGCGTCCCAAGAGTTCGTGAGTAATAGAGTGGTGATGCGCCTGAACATAACGGTACCTCGGGGCGCGTGATAACTTTCACGCATTCGGGCATGTTGTTTTGTCAACATGCCTATCTTGCGTGTTGACGAAAACCAACACGCCGATAAAGTGGGTATGGCGTTATCAGTATATTGCGCTACGGTGTTCCGTTCCCGACGCTGGCGAGGGCTGGTTTCGTACCCCCCTCGTGTCGAAGCAGGCATAACAGGACGTGTTTAAAATACAATCCTGTTCAAGGTTCAATGGAGCCGACGGTTTAACAGAGGGCGGTTGCAACGCCCTCTGTTCTATCCCCGGCTTGTCGAAGAGAACAATACGGGAGGACGGGCAGGTAAACACAAAATAGGGTTTTTAAAAACCCCATAGGAAAAAAGGGCGTATAAGCGTCCTTGTTTACTCCGACGCCGTACCCGCGGCGTGCTCGCACACGATCAGTTTACACGAAATTGCCCCTTGACTGTCGTCCGGGGGGCGACGGCGAAAAAAATTGACAATTTACAATTGACAATTTACAAATTGCGGATAAGGTTCATGAAAGCGGTATTGCCTGTGGGCAAGAAACGCAAATCACATCAGGAGCCCCTTTTTCGACAGGTCAACAATTTGTCAATTGTCAATTGTAAATTGTCATTCAAATTTACGATTGTAAATCGTAAATTTGCGCCGGTTCCGCGCACCTTGAAAACTGAATAAATTCCCTTATTCCTATGACGTCGCGTAAATCCTGTTCGCGTATGCGCTCCACCCGCTCGCGTTCTTGTAGTCGGCCACCAATTCGGCGGGGACGTAAATTCCGCAATTGTTTGTGTCGCGAAACGCGTCGCTGCCCAACGACGGAACGGCCACTGCGGCAACCATGATATTCGCCAAGCCGCGGCACTCCCGAAACGCGCTCGCCCCGATAGACGTGACGCTGCCCGGTACGCTTAACAACCCATTAAGGCCGCCGCATTGATAAAACGCGTACGCCCCGATAGACTCGACGCCGTTCGGTATGATCAACTCCCCCGTAAAGCCGCTGCAACCCCAAAACGCGCTCCTCCCGATCGTTTTGACGCCGGCCGGTATGGTCAACAGCCCCTTAAAGCCGGCACAACTTATGAACGCGTAATTCCCGATAGACACGACGCCGCTCTGTATGGTCAACGACCCTGTAAAGCCGCGGCAACCCGTGAACGCGCCCGCCCCGATAGACTCGACGCTGCCCGGTATGGTCAAGTTCCCCGTAAAGCCGCCGCAACCCTCGAACGCGCCGTCCCCGATTTCTTTGACGCCGTCCGATATGGTCAACGACCCCTCAAAGCCGGCGCAACCCTTGAACGCATAATTCCCGATAGACTCGACGCCGCCCGATATGTCCAACGACCCGGTAAAGCCGGCGCAGCCCTCGAACGCGCTCGCCCCGACAGACACGACGCCGCCCGGTATGGTCAACGACCCCGCAAGTCCGGTGCAACCATAGAACGCGCCATCCCCGATAGCCGTTACTTTCACGTCGCCGATAGTCTCCGGGATTGTCAAGGCCGTCAAAGTCCCGCCAAGCGCGGTAAGCCCCGTAATTGTGCCGTCAGAAAAGACAAAGGTTTCTTCCGCGTTCGGCGTAGTCGTCCGGAACGCGTAAATCGGTATGCTCGCCTTCCGGTTGTCGGTTTCTTTCAGCCGCGCGTGAAAGATGTATGCCGTGTCGGCGGCCAAGCCCTCGAACAGGGTGCCGTCCTGCCATTCGCCGGCCGACCCTTGGGTGCTCCACATATACTCGTACCCTTGCCCTAAATCGGTGACCTCGACTCTCGTCACGTCGTTATGCAAGGCCGCCGTAAACGCCGTGTCTTCCGGTATGGTTTGCTCCGCCTTTTCGACCGTCAAGGAAATCTTTCCCATTTCGGTTTCATAGTTGTCTTGATCCTCGGGCGTAAACGTCCAATCATAGTCCTTTGTCCCCGCCGTCAAGGTTTGCTCCGCATCGAGCGCAAGCGTCCCGCCCTTTGTCGCCGTCGTGGTAGTAATCGTCGGCAATTCGTCCCCGAATGTGAGCGTCCCGCCCTCATATGTCGGCGGCGCGATATCGAGCCGCGCCTTTTCGACCGTGAGGGAAATCTTTCCCATTTCGGTTTCGTAGTTGTCCGCGTCGTCGGGCGTGAACGTCCAGTCATAGTCCCCCGTCCCCACGGCCAAAGTCTGTCCCGCGTCCAGCGTGACCGCCCCGCCCCGCGTCGCCGTCGTAACCGCCGGCAAAGCGTCCCCATAGGCGAGCGTCCCGCCGTTGTATGCCGGTTGCGCGATATCGAACCGCGCCTTTACGACCGTGAGGGAAATCGTCCCCGTTTCGGTTTCATAATTCGCCGCGTCGTCGGGCGTAAACGTCCAGTCATAGTTCCCCGTCCCCACGGCCAAAGCCTGTCCCGCGTTCAGCGCGACCGCCCCGCCCCGCGTCGCCGTCGTAACCGCCGGCAAAGCGTCCCCATAGGCGAGCGTCCCGCCGTTGTACGTCGGCGGCGCGATATCGAACCGCGCCTTTACGACCGTGA
>JAISFM010000164.1 GCA_031263605.1 Clostridiales bacterium
TGTGACAAACTTTGATAAAAATTTTGATAGTAGCGTTGCTACAATCATCAATTTTTATCTTTGTTTGTCGCAAAAATCCATCGCAATTCCGCTCGCCTTTTAATTTCGCAACAAGTCTAATGACAAAAGGGGCGTTCCGTGCTCCCCGCAACAAGTCTAATGACAATAACAACGCTATCCATACATTCCCGCCGCAATAGCCTTGTTGCGAAACCTAATGCGCGGACTTTTAATTTATGCCGCCGATTCGGTAGGTTTTGCCGCGTTTCGACATATTTCGCGCGGCGCGTATTATAATAAGCCGATTTATGCCGGAACGGAATTGCGGATTTCGGTTTCGGCTTGGCGAAACGGGCAGAAAGATTGTTTTAAACGTTGAAAATTGACGGTTTCCCCGCCGCGTGCCGCGAGGGAGGGGGGAGCGATGGAAGCCGCGATTATAAAAAAAGGAGGACACTGAACATGGGCAAAGGAAGCGTAAGGGCAAAGTGGACACATTGGCGGAGGAACAAAAGGGAAACCCTGGCGGCGGTATTGCTGGCGGCGGTTATGTCCCTTTCTGTGTTTCTTCCCGCTTTCGGGGCGGGGGGCGTATCGGCCGCGACAACCCTGCTGCCGCCGACGAACATCGACACGGAATTTACAAGCGACGAAGACGTTTACAACGCGGGCAACGCTCTGAACGAGCGGTTGGTCGAGGAAGGCGCGGTGCTGCTGAAAAACGACGGCGGCGCGTTGCCTTTGTCGTCCGGCGCGAAAATCAGCGTGTTCGGCAAGAACTCGTACAACCTCTCGCCCGGCGGCACCGGTTCGAGTACCGGCTCGGGTTCGATCGAGGCGGTCGCGTCCGCGACCCTGTACGGCAGTTTAGAGGACGCGGGCTTCGAACTGAACCCCGCCCTCGTGGCGTTTTACGGGGACAATTCCAAGTCGGGCGCGGGCAGGAGCAGCGCGGGCATGGGCTCGTTCCTGTACAACCTGCCGACCGGCGAAACCCCGGTCGCGAGTTACGCGTCGAACGGCTTGACGGATTTTACGGAGTATGGCGACGCGGCTTTGTTCGTCATCACGCGCGTGGGCGGCGAGGGCTATGACCTGCCCCCGACGATGGTCAACAGCGCGGCCGACAGAACGCCGATCGCCGGCGCGAAAGCCGACCAGCATTATCTGGAATTGGATAAAAACGAGTCCGAGGTTTTGACGATGATTTGCTCGAAATTTGCCAAGGTTGTCCTCATCATCAATTCCAGCCACCAAATGGAACTCGGATTTTTGGACGACAGCGCGAACGCCGACTATCACGCCCAACTCAAAGCGGCGTTGTGGATCGGCGGCACGGGCGGCGTGGGCGTGAACGCGGTGGGCAGGATCCTCGACGGCACGGTGAACCCGTCCGGCAGGACCGCCGACATCTATACGCGCGACTTCACGGCGGACCCGACGTACCGCAACATGCAGAACAACATCTATTATGCCAACGCGGCGGCGACGGCGGGCGAGGGGCATACCTTTGTCGATTACGAGGAAGGCGTGTACCTCGGGTACAAGTATTACGAGACCCGCGCCGAAACGGAAAAAGGCACGAATCCGACTTGGTACGCGCAAAACGTCGTCTACCCGTTCGGCTACGGTTTGAGTTACACGAACTTCACGTGGACGCAAAAAGGCGACGCGAATCTTGGCGCGCTTAACGCCGACGACACGATCTCGGTGCAGGTCGAGGTTCAAAACACGGGCAGCGTGCCGGGCAAGGAAGTCGTGCAGTTGTATTACAGCGCGCCCTACGACGACGGCGCGTCCGCGACGCGGATTGAAAAGCCCTATGTCGCGCTGGCGCAGTTCGCCAAGACGGCCGAACTCGCCCCCGGCGGGAAAGAAACCGTTACGATTGACATTCCCGTCCGCGCCATGGCGAGTTACGACTGGAACGACGCGAACAAAAACGGCTTCAAGGGCTGGGAGGTCGAAGCGGGTACCTATAAGATTAAACTGATGGCGAACTCGCACGGCGCGAGCAGCGTCAGCAACGGCGGGGACGTCGAGTTTACCGCCACCGTCGCCAATCACGTGGGAGCGACGCAGAGCCACGCGGGCGCGGCGGTGACCGGCCTTGCGAGCAGTACGCGCACCGGCTGGGTTTACAACAAGGACGACGTGACGGGCAACACGATTACCAACCTGTTCGACGACATTTCCGTCAAGGCGAAGGCGGCGGACGACCGCGGCACGGCCACGGCGGCGACGACGGGCGGCGTTATGCGCCTTATGTCGCGCAAGGACTTCGCGGGCACGTTCCCGAAAGCCCCCTACGGCGGCGCGGTCCTTCCCAACCTGCCCGCCGCCACAAGCGCGGACGGCGACGCGGTTAGGGACCCGAAATCGGATTCGATTATCGGCGCGTTCGACCCGACGTTGGGTACGGCGGACACGTCCGACGACGTGCAGAGCACGGCGGCGGGCGACGACGTTAACCGCCCGTGGACGGTGACGGTCATGCCGAACTTCGCGACGGCCGAAATGACGGCGGCGCAAACGGCGGTCAAATTGAAGGATTTGATTCGCAACAGCGGCGAGTATGCCACTGTTAAAGAGCATTTCGACGCTCCCGCGATACAGGCGAAATTACAGCAACTCGTCGAGCAACTGACCCTCGATCAATTGGGCGCGTTGATCAACAACGGCGCGTTCATGACGATCAATCTGGACAATATCGGCAAGCCGTTCACGATGGAATTCGACGGGCCGGTCGGGCTTGTCCCGCGCCAGACGACGGGGCCGTACAACGGCTTCACCAGGCGGGCGGTCGTCTATGCGACGGAGGTCGTCGTGGCCAGCACGTGGAACCAGGAACTCGTCTATGAATACGGCAAGATGACGGGCGAGGAAGGCGTTTGGGGCAACGGCTCCATGGCGTATTCGGGCATATACGCGCCCGGCGCGAACATTCACCGCACACCGTTCGCGGGGCGCAACTTCGAGTATTATTCGGAGGACGGCGTGCTGTCGGGCATCATGGCGGCGAACTATTGCAAGGGGATGCAGGAAAAGGGCATCTACACGTTCATGAAGCACTTCCTCTTGAACGACCAGGAAACCAACCGCGGCGCGACCCTCTATACGTGGGTGGACGAGCAGGCTTTCCGCGAAATCTACCTGCGCGCGTTCGAGTACGGCATCAAAGGCGGCGCGATGGGCTTGATGACGGGCTACAACGCGGTCGGCACGGTTTGGAACGGCAACAACTACAACCTTATGACGCGCCTGATCCGCGACGAATGGGGCTTCACCGGCATGGCGATCACGGACTGGGGCGGAATCGGCGATTGGACGAGCCCGACCTCGCAGGTCAACACGATGATCCGCGCCGGAACGGACTTGGTATTGGCGGGCACGTCCCCGCTGAACCTGTCCTACGCGGGGAACCGCACCAACCCGACGCAAATCGCGGCGATGCAGCGCGCGGCGAAGGCGATCCTGTATACGGTCGCGCAGAGCAACGCGATGGTGCCGCGCATATTGGCGTCGTCGGTTGACCTTGCCGCGATACCCTATACCGAAGGGCAGCCTATCGCCCCCGTAATGGTCGGCGCGCAGTTTAACTACGAAGCCGACCCTACCGCGACGATTTCGCACAAACTGACGGGCGGATTGCCCGGCGGCGTTACGATGAGCGCGGCCGGCGTCCTGTCCGGCACGCCCGCTCTGCCGTCGTTCTACGGGCCGAACCCTACGGAATACACCTTTACGGTTACGTCAACCGTGACGCAAGGCTCGTCGATAAATATGTCGGTCGAAAAGACGTTCACGCTCAAACAGGCCGCCTTGATCTCGGTCAACAGGGTCACGACGGGCACGACGGGCAAGGCGTACTTCTCCGACAGCATCAAGGCGGCGGGCGACCCCGACATCACGTACATGCTGCAACCCGAAGTCTCGATGGACTTGTCCGAATATTTCGGATTGCCCCCGGGGTCGTGGATATATGTCATTACCCCCGCGTCCACACTGCCCGAGGGATTGACGCTCAACGCGGACGGCTCGATTACCGGCACCCCGACGGCGGCGGCGGATAACCACTCTTTCGTGGTCGTCGCGTCCTCGACGGGCAAAGTCCCCGTTGAGTGGAACTATACGATTTCGGTCGGGCTTGGCGCGGTCGAGATGGGCGTTCCGTACAACGGCGGCGGCGTCGCGTTCGCGGGCGTAGGCACCGAACTCGCGCCGACGACCTACACGGCTACGGGCTTGCCCGAGGGCTTGACGGTCGGCGCGGACGGCTCGATTACCGGCACCCCGACGGCGGCGGGTTCGTTCACGCTCGCCGTGACCGCCACCGCGCCCCCGGCTTTCGGCCAATTCTTCCCGACCGTAACCGTAGCGACGTTTGCGCTGAACGTAAACAAAGCCTTAACCTATTCGGGCGCGGGGCTTGCTACGGGCGTTAACGGTACGGCTTACACCGCTTCGGCGGCTACGGCTACGGGCGGCAGCGCGGTTATCTACGCCCTGAAAGAGGGCAGCGCGTTGCCGGCGGGCTTAACGCTTAACGCGGACGGCTCTATTACCGGAACGCCGACCGCGGAAGGCACGTTCCTGTTTACGGTCGTCGCCACGTCCTCGGACGCGGGCGCGACGGAAACGACGTTCGCCCTCACGGTCGTTGCGAAACCCGAAGAGAAACCGGACGACAAAACGGAAGACAAAGGTTGCAAAAAAGCCGCCGATACCGCGACGATCCTATCCGTCCTCTCGGTTCTCGGGCTGGTCGCCGTAAAGCGGAAACGCGCGTAGGCGATTACATGGAAGCGTAAGGGCATGAAAGGAAAGGCACAAACAAAGTTAAGCGTAAGGGCATAAAAGCATAACCATAAGGGTAACCCCGCGCCTTCCCGCAATTCGGGCGGGCGCGGGGGAAAACCCGTTTTTTAAAGGAAAAATTCACATCGGTTTCTACCATTAGGAAAAATCGCAAAAATTGCTTGCAAGATTTTGCGGGGTTTATTTATTCTTAATAAAGCGTTTTTATCGAGGTAAGCAAAAATGAAAATAAAAGAAATTTTGAAAAAAATATGTATAGTCGCCTGTATGGCGCTGTTGGCCGCGGCGGCGTTCACCGCTTGCGGGAACGGCGACAATCCCGGCAACTCGAAAGCCGTCTCTTACGAGGGCGCGGCGTTGTCCGACGGGATGGTCGGCGTCGCCTATACCGCGTCGGTCGCGACGGCGACGGGGGCGGACGGCATCGCCTACGCCCTGAAAGAGGGGAGCGCGTTGCCCGCGGGGCTTTCGTTGTCCGGCGGCTCGGTTTCCGGCAATCCGACGGCGGCGGGCGAATTTACGTTTACCATAACGGCAAGCGCGGCGGGCGCGACGTCCGCCGACGCGGCGTTCACGGTGACAATCGCCGCGAGGCAAGCGGGCATGAAAGAATATATCATGGAAGCCGAATTTATCGACTTGCTTGAAAAATACGGCTCGGGCTGGTCTAACACGTCCCGCGAGTACGACATGGTTATCAAGGACGCGGCGGCGAGCAACGGCTATTATTTGGCGTTCTTGACGACCCCCGACATGGAATTTACATGGTCGTTCGATTCGGACGCGGACGGGACGGGCGCGGTAGCCTTTTCCATGGTTTCGGAATACGGCCCGCAAATCGCGCTGACGGGTGTGACCTTTAAGATCAACGGGACGGTCACGCCGTACCCGCCGTTCACGATCAACGGGCCTCTGCCCGCCGCGCCCAGCACGGATTTTGTGGAATACTTTTTCTCTACGAATTTCCCGATCCGCGCCGGCGCGAACACGGTTTCGCTGCTCATTCGGACGAATGATTGGTTTCCCGGGCGCAACGGCGGGCCGACGGTGGACTACATGAAAATTATTTCGGAGTTGGACTTGACTTTTAACCAACATGTCCAAGACAACGAGGAACTCGCGGCTCTGCGCGGCGAATAAAATTTAAACAGGCTGTTTCCTAACTCGGGCGCGAGCGGCCGGGTTGGGAAACAAGCCTAATGAAAAAAAGGAGAAAATCGTATGGGTAACTTTTTTAAAACCGTTATGGGCGGCTTTTTTAAAACCGTTTGGAAAAAGAAAGGCTCGCGGGCGTGGCTGATCGTTACGTCCTCCGTGCTTGTGTTCGTCCTCATCGTGTCCCTCGTGCTGACGCAGCAGGTCTTCATATCCAACACCTTCAACACGCTGTTCGGCGGGCCGAGGCGCACGATCACCAGCCCGTCGGGCAAAAGTTACATCTATTACGAGCCCGACTACGTGAGTAAAGGGCAGACCCTCGCCAAGGCGAACGAGTTGAACGAGGAAATCATGGGCGAGGGCATCGTCATGCTGAAAAACGAGGGCGGCGCGTTGCCCCTCTCGAACGGCGCGAAGGTCAGCGTGTTCGGCAAAAATTCGGTCAATCTGGTTTACGGCGGCAGCGGCAGCGGCGGCGGCAACACGGACTCGCTGGCGACCGTCCACGACAGTTTGAAAAACGCGGGCTTCAACGTGAACCCGACCCTGAAAGCCTTTTACGAAAACAAAGGGCAGTCGGGGCAGGGCAGGCCGTCCAATCCGGCGATGGGCGACCTTTTGTGGGGCTTCGCGACGGGCGAAACGCCGATCGACAGGTATACGGCGGCGGTCAAGGGAAGTTACGCGTCCTATCCGGACGCCGCGCTCGTGGTGTTCAGCCGGATCTGCGGCGAGGGCTTCGACCTGCCGCGCTCGATGAAAACGGGCGCGAGCGGCGCGAAAACCGACGGCGCGCGCAGCGCGGACGACCATTACCTGCAACTCGACCAAAACGAAACCGACCTGTTGGCCGAGGTGTCCGCGAATTTTTCCAAGGTCGTCGTGATTATCAACAGCAGCGCGGCGATGGAACTCGGCTTTTTGGACGATACGGCGCATTACGCTTACCACGAACAAATTGTGGGCGCGCTGTGGATCGGCAACCCGGGCGGCTCGGGCGTCAACGCCCTCGGGCGCGTCCTGAACGGCGCGGTCAACCCGTCGGGGCGCACGATCGACACCTACGCCCGCAACTTCAAAAACGACCCGACGTGGGCGAACTTCGCCTTTAACAACGCCTCGAACGGCAACCGTTACAGGACGGCGGAGACCCCCAACGACAGGCCGTTCTATTTCGTAGACTATGAGGAAGGCATTTACGTCGGCTACCGCTATTATGAAACGCGCGGCTTCACCGACGGCGGCGCGTGGTACAAAAACAACGTCGTGTACCCGTTGGGCTACGGTTTGAGTTACACGAGTTTCGAGTGGTCGGTTGTGTCCGCAAAATCCACCGCGGCCGGCGAGGTTTCGCCCGGCGGCGAAATCACCGTGACGGCAAGCGTTAAAAACACGGGAAGCAAGGCGGGCAAGGACGTGGCGCAACTGTACTATACCGCGCCCTATACGGCGGGCGGAGGCGGAATCGAAAAGGCGCATGTCGTTTTGGGCGCGTTCGGGAAAACCAAACTTCTGAACCCCGGGGAATCGCAGGAAATCGCGCTGACCGTGAAGGTTTCGGACATGGCGAGTTACGATTGGGACGACGCGAACGCCAACGGCTTCAAGGGCTATGAGTTGGAGGCGGGCGAATATGCGGTCAAACTGATGCGGGACGCGCATACCGTCGCGGGCGAAATCAAATATACCGTCGGCGAGGGCAAAAAGTTGTCGGAAAAGACCGAATACGGCGCGGCCCCGTCCAACCTGTTCGACGACGTGAGCGCGAAAGTAAATAGCGCGGATACCGCCGCGACGGGCAACTCGATGACCGTCCTGTCCCGCGCGGATTGGGCGGGGACTTCGCCGTCTACGCCCACGATGGACGACCGTTTGGTCACGGCCGAATTTATCCGCCTGTTGAATTACGCGAACACCGACATGGCGAACGACGCGGGCAAGCCCTACTATACGGACTCGATGCCCACGACGGGGGCGGCGGCGACGGTCAAACTCTACGAGTTGATCGGCGAGGACGGCGCGGTCGATTACGGCGACCCGCGTTGGGAAACGCTCCTCGATTCGTTGACCGTGTCCCAAATGGCGGGGCTGATCGGCAGGGGGAACTTCCACACCGAGAAAATAGAGGGCATCGTCAAGCCGCAGACCACCGACCCGGACGGCCCCGTCGGCTTTACGAACTTCATGGGCGACCCGACGGTGTACGGCACCTGTTTTTATGTCAGCGCGACCGTAGTCGCGGCGACGTGGAACAGGGAACTCGCCGAGGCGCAGGGCAAAATGGTGGGCAACGAGGGCATTTGGGGCAACGACAAGGTGGATCAAGCGCCGTACAGCGGTTGGTACGCCCCCGCCGTCAACATCCACCGCACCCCGTTTTCCGGCCGCAACTGGGAATACTATTCCGAGGACGGCTTCCTGTCGGGCATGATCGCGGCGGGCGTGGTCAAGGGCGCGAAATCGAAGGGCGTTTACACCTATGTCAAGCACTTCGCCCTGAACGACCAGGAAACCAACCGCGACAGCAACGGCATCCTCACGTGGGCGGACGAGCAGACGATGCGCGAACTTTATTTCAAGCCGTTTGAACTCGCCGTCAAGGAGGGCGGCACGACCGCCGTGATGTCCTCTTTTAACCGCATAGGCACGGTCTGGGCGGGCGGCAGTTACGCCCTGTTGACCGACCTCTTGCGCGGCGAATGGGGCTTTAAGGGCATGGTCATCACCGACTACAACGTGTACAGCCACATGCCCGCCGACCAAATGATCCGCGCGGGCGGCGACTTGAACCTGATTCAGGACAAAAGCCCCTCGACCGCCAACGCGTCGGCGACGCAGGTTTCCCTGATGCGCAAGGCCGCCAAAAACATTCTGTACACGGTCGCCGGCAGCAACGCGATGAACGGCCTCGGCGAGGGCGCGGTCATCCGCTATAAACTGCCGCGCTGGCAAATCGCGCTGATCCTCGCGGACGCCGCAATCGTCGCCGGCCTCGCGGCGTGGGGCTTCTTCGCCGTCCGCGCCGCCTACAAGAAAAAAGCCGCAACCGTCGCGCCCGCCGATCCGAAATAGAGGGGGGCGGTTGCCGCTTTGAAATAGAGGGGGGCGGTTGCCGCTCTGAAATAGAAACAGCGCAAAAACGTTGCGGTATCACGGTTTTCACCGGGGCGGGCGGATTTTTTTATCCGCCCGCCCTTGTGCGCGCCTCGGATTCGGTATTTTCTTGTCCGTAAATTTTCAAAGCAAGCGCAACAGCGGAACACGTGATTGCGGTTCCGATTGCGGTGCGAAGCCGTAGGCCAAACTCGAACCGCACAGCGCCCTTGTAAAATCAGACCGATAGGAACGGTTTAGTTTTGCAAGGGTTTTTGCATTTAAGGTTTGACTTTCCATTTCCGATCCCGAAACGGTGAGCATAACCGCCGAGGAAGCACGGGAATGGAAAGAAAATTTGGCGGCCGTGCTTAAAACCTTTACGGCGCGGCAAATCGAAGTTTTGAAACTTCTTCAAAACGGCAAGCCCGTTACAGAGGTCGGGGGAATTTTAGGCGTAACAAAGCAGTCCGTAAGCGACGTCAGAAAGGCCATCCAAAAAAGTTTGAAAGATTTTTATAAACGGTGCCTTACAAACCGCCCTTTCACCGTTCGCATCATAGAATTCTAAAATGCAGCCGCCCTTCGCCGTGATTTCCGTTCCCAAAAGGTACGCCGTGGCTTTGCCGCCGTTTGTCAGACGCGCATTCGCTTCGTCTGCCATGTAAACTTGGCCGCGCCGTTTCGTATAGTCACCTGTTTTTATGCTTTTTCTGCTCTTGCTTCATAACTCAGGGTCGTACAGTCTCACGCTGTATAATAATTTACCGGATCACCCGAAAGCCCCTCGCGGATTTCGACATTTATCACGTCCAACGTATTCCATCGGGTCGTCCGGCTTTTTCAATTTGCCGCTGTTTTGGCGTAGAGTCCGGGCGAGAATGTCCAAAGTCAAAAGATCCAGCCGGTGCGCGTAAAAGGGCGCGGCCTCGGTCTGTTCGGCCTTGATTTTCATCAGTGGGGAATAGACGCGCCGGTCGGGCGTGTCGGAAAAGAAGACTTGCGCGAGGGGGATATGGTCGAACAACTCAAAGCCGATCCGGTAATGCGCACTGGGCGTTTCGATGCGCTCGGAAAGGCGCACGTTGGGCGGAATGATCGCGTAGGAATCGGCCGCATAGTAGTAGGCACGATCGCCGACGATTGATTTCCCCGCGCCGCTGATGTAATAAACCAGTTTCCAATAAGGGTGGACATGCGCCCACCTCGTAGGGGGAGAAGTTGCAGCCGCCCGCCGCCGCCTATTTCAAAGAAAGGTTGATCATGCCGCATAGTATATGGCTTTTTTCCCGACATGTCAAGCGCAGGCAGGTGGCGGGAGCCGCCTCGGTATTCGCCTTATTTTTACTATTTTACATCCATATATTTAGTTTGTCAATACCCTTTCGCAAGGTTAGCCGTAAAATATAACTATGCGGGGCTTCGACCGTTTTTGCAATTTATCCGGCGGCGCAAAAAGCCATTTCTTGTGAATACTCGTTTCCTTACGGAAAACCATGGGTTTTCCGTAAGGAAACGAGTATTCACAGGCATAAAGCGAATCGAGCGCGAAAACAGAGAGGACGAGTGCGCATAGCGGCCAAAAAATTGAAGAAAAGAGAAATTCAGTTGCTTGTAATGGCTTTTTCCGGGCTGTTGTTTTGGGCGTGTTCGCCTATTTGCCGCTGTTCGACATCGCGCTTGCCTTTAAGGACGCCGACTATTCCCTCAATTGCTGTCTGACTATTCCGGCAAGGGGTACAAATACAGCATGGTCACGGCCAACTGCCGCCGTCCCAACCGCGCGGTCAAACTGCTGGATTTCCTGTATTCGGAGGAAGGGCAGAGGCCGGCCTATTTCGGCAAGAAGAACGCCGACGGGCAGGACGGTACGTTTGAGTATACGGTGCGCCCCGGCGAAAGGCGGTGAAAAGCAAGCCGCAGGGCGACATCGAAGTCGCATTTTGATACGGGCAAATCCGGTGGACGGATACGGTGTTCGACGAGATACAAAATTCGCAGCATCAAAAATACGGCATGTTCGGCTCGTTTGGTTTGTTGTGGAACCCCCAATACGCCCGCCTTGCCCGATTGCAGTGGCTTGACGACCGTTTATTACGGCGGGGCAGACATTACGGCATGGAATGCGATTTCGATTGATAGTTCCGGTAATGACTCTCTTATGGACGCAACGCGCTATTATTATTCCGAAACTTATCAAGCGGGCAATTATTGGCACTATGTTGACGGCGTACCGACAGAATGGTAATTTGCTTCGTACAAAATGATAGGACAGTGCGCAGTGCACAGTCCACAGTTTAAGGATAAAGGACTATGCGCATAAGATGGGGGATTTCTCGACCTCGCTTGAAATAGAGGTTTCGTAACAACTCTATTGCCTTGCCGAGTTTATGTTCAACGCAGTTTATCCGCTCTTTTTTTATACAGAGATTGGAATAGGGCTTGTGTTCATACCGATTCCGTGTTATAATAAGATGGGCAAAGAAACAGCAATGCCGCCCTTTCCGACGGGAAACCGTTAAAGGCGCGCGGCATTTGCAATAACTTTGATGAATCGAGAGTGTACGAATAGCATTGCTACAAGTCTATTGCGAGGAGAGCGCGTAAAGCGTCCATTGTTGGCAATCTCTGTATAAAAAGGCGCGTTTCGTGTTTTGTAGAGATTGCCGCGTCGCGCTTTGCGCTCCTCAATGACCATCGGCAGCAACGCCATGTGTACACTCCCAATGAATCGAAAGGAGAGGAACGGTATGCAAGCGAAACGCCCGGCGGGCTCGAGCGGCAGGGGGGACAAGGAAGGGAAGGCGAAAAAATACCCCAATTTAGCGTCGCTGAATAAATTTCACAAAGGGCACAGAGGAAAAATCGCGCTGCTGATGGTTCTGACGGCTCTGTCGGGCGGCCTCTTTTTGGCTTATCCGTTCGCGTCGTCGCGGATCATCATCAACCTGACAAGCGGGAACTTCGGCGAAATGCTGAATTTTGCCGCCGTACTGCTCGGGCTGATCGCGTTGAACGCCGTCGCGGACTATGCGGCCGGGTACCTGTCGAGCGTGATTTCAAAGGCGCTGTTTTTCGATATGCGGAAAACGCTGGTGGACAAAACGATTTCGTTGAGCCTGTCCGCCGTTTATGAAAAAGGCTCGGGCTTTTTTTTGGAGCGGATGAACGAGGACAGCCGCGAGGCCAGCAACGCCTTTTTGAGCATCAGCAAACTCGTTATAAAACTTGCCGTCAATTTGACGTTCATAGCCTATATCGCGGCGGTCAATGCCTACCTCGCGCTTGTGTTTCTGGCGGGGCTGACGGTCATCGTCTTTTTGGAGTATTTCAGGGTGAGCAGGATGCTCGCCAACATGAAAAAATCGAAACGCGCGATGGAAAAGATAAAGAGCGCGGAATCGGAACTGTTAAAGGGGATCAAAGAAATCAAGGGCTTGGGCGGCAGGGAGGCGATCGTCGCCAAGCATTCGGGCGCGAGCGACGCCTTGCTGAATATCCGCAAAGCCAGGGAAAAGATCGAAAGGAACCTGAGCCACGGCATCACGCTGATTAAGGCGGCCATCGATTTTGCGATTTTATTGTTCGTCGCGTTCGTGCTCGTCCCGCAGGGCGAATACGAACTGGCCGGCATTCTGGCCGTGTGGAACTATAAGGGCAACATTTACGAATTGGTTTCGTCGCTGGCCGGCATAAAAGACCTCTTTGTGAACGGCGAACTGGCCGCGAAAAGGCTGAACGACATTTTGTCCGCGCCGGAAAACGAGGTCGACAGGTTCGGGGAGTTGCAGCTGCCTTCGGCGGCCGCCGCGGTCGAGTTTCGGGATGCCGTGTTCGGGTACCTGCCCGGGCAGCCGATTTTAAAGGGCGTGTCGTTCGAGGCGCGCGCGCCCGCGGCCGTCGGCTTTGTCGGGAGGAGCGGCAGCGGCAAGTCTACGATTTTCAGCCTTTTGACGAATTTTTACAGGCCGCAGGGCGGGCGCGCGCTGATTAACGGGATCGACGTGACGGAGTTGAGCGAGGGCGCGCTGCGGGGCGCGGTGACGCCGGTGCTGCAAGACCCGTACATATTCAACGATACGGTCCTGAACAACATCCGCTTCGCGAAGCCCTCGGCGTCGGACGGCGAGGTGTTCGCCGCCGCGCGGAAAGCATGCATCCACGACGAGATTTTGGAGATGAAGGACGGCTACGGCACGGTGATCGGCGAGAACGGCGCGACCGTTTCGGGCGGCCAAAAGCAGCGTTTGGAGATCGCGAGGGCGTTGCTGAAAGACACGCCGATTTTATTGTTCGACGAGGCGACGAGCGCGCTCGACAAGGCAAACCTGAACAAAATCAACGACCTGCTGATAGAACTCGGAAAGGAAAAGTTGGTTTTTGTAATCGCGCACCGTTTGGCGGTCATGCGCAGGTGCGACCGCGTCGTCGTTTTGGACGACGGCAAGATCATCGCCTCGGGCACGCACGGGGAACTGATGCAATCGTCCGCGTACTATCAGGAATTGTTCAAAAAAAGCGGCGAAACGCCGACGGAGACGAGGCGGGAGGAACGGTGAAATTTACGATTGACAATTTACAATTTACAAATTTCGGATGCTGACGCAAGAACAACTTTTAGTATGCTGTATGTTTCATACCCGCCGACAAACCCGTTTTAGCCGAAAATTCGACCGAAATTTGGCCATTGTCAATTGTAAATTGTAAAAGGGAAGTGAGAATTGAGAATGGAGAAGTGAGAAGTGTTGTCGAATTTCCGTAAAACAAGCCGGCCGGCGGGCAAGAAACATACAGCATACTAAAAGTTGTTTTGCGACAGGTCAACACTTCTCAATTCTCAATTCTCAATTCTCAATTTTCAACTCCTGTTTCGCGCTTTCTCCTCCGCCACTCCGAACAGCAACTCGTCTA